>JBDTRS010000072.1:0-11328 GCA_039931575.1 Gaiellaceae bacterium | reverse complement strand
CGGGCGAGGGGGATCTCATTCGTCCTCTTCGGCGCGGTCTTCGGGGCCATCCTGGGCCCGACCGTCTTCAGCCCGCTGCTCGCCGGCCGCGACCTCGACGCCAAGGCGCTCGTTCTGCCCTGGCTCGCCGCTTCCGGGTTCATGGTCGTCGGCCTCGTTCTCGTGGCCTCGGTGCGCCCTGATCCCAGCCGCATGGCGCGGATGATCGGTGCCGCCCAGGTCGCTTCGGACGGGAGCGCAGCTGCGCCGCTCGGCGCAGCTGCGCCGCTCGCCGAGATCCTGCGACGCCCCGGAGTCATTCCGTCGATGGTCGCTGCCCTCGCGAGCTTTTCGACGATGGTCGTGCTCATGACCCTGACCGGCGTCGTCGTCGTCGAGCGAGGCCATCCGGCTCACGTCGTCTTCCCGATCATCGGCGCGCACGTCGTCGGCATGTATGCGCTCGTGATCGTGGTGGGGGACATCATCGACCGCGTCGGCCGAACGCGGGCGCTCGTCGGGGGGCTCGCTCTCATGGCTGCCTCGGCGGTCAGCCTGCTCTGGTTCACGAGCGTGGCTGCGATCGCGTTCTCGCTCTTCGCCCTCGGCCTTGGCTGGAGCTTCTCCTTCGTCGCTGCAACAGCCCAACTGGCCGACTGCACGATTCCGATGGAGCGCGGAAAGCTCCTGGGTTTCAACGACCTCCTCTCGGGGCTGACCGGCGCCGGCCTCGTCCTGATCGGCGGCTTCGCGCTCGACGCGCTGGGTGTGGCGGCGCTCGCTCTCGGCGGGCTCGTGATCGCCCTCGCCCCTGCGGGTTGGATCGTGCGCTACTCGCTGCGCGTCCGTGCAGCCGCGCTCGCGCCGTCCACCGTCGACTGACGGCTGGTACAATCGGCCCTCGGCGGACGCCAGGTCCGCCACTTTTGTGTGATGAAGACATACAGCGCGAAACCAAAAGAGATCCAGCAGCAGTGGTACGTCGTCGATGCCGAGGGGCAGACGCTCGGCCGGCTGGCCACGCGCATCGCGGACACCCTGCGCGGCAAGCGCAAGCCGCAGTACACCCCGCATATCGATACCGGTGACTTCGTCGTGGTCGTGAACGCCGAGAAGATCGGGGTGACCGGGAACAAGATGCAGGCCAAGATGTACTACCGCCACTCGGGCTATCCGGGCGGGCTCCGCAAGCGCACGCTCGCCGAGCAGCTCGACCGGCGTCCGACGGAGGTCATTCGCGCAGCGGTCAAGGGGATGCTTCCGCGCAACCGTCTCGCGCGCCAGCAGCTCACGAAGCTCAAGGTGTACGCCGGCCCCGAGCATCCGCACGAGGCCCAGAATCCACAACCTCTGCCCGAACAATGAGCCAACTCGCCCAATACCGGGGAACCGGCAAGCGCAAGACCTCCGTCGCGCGGGTGATCCTGCGACCCGGGGACGGGACGACGTGGATCAACGGGCGGACGCTGGAGGACTACTTCCCGCGCGCGGCGCTGCGAACGCTCGCAACGGCTCCTTTGCGGATCGCCAGCGTGGAGGGCAAGTTCGACCTGCGGGCGCGGCTGCACGGCGGTGGGCCGTCGGGTCAGGCCGGCGCGCTTCGCCACGGGATCGCCCGGGCGCTCGTCGAGGCCGATCCGGAGCTCCGGACGGTGCTCAAGCGCGAGGGCTTCCTCACCCGCGACGCTCGCGTCGTCGAGCGCAAGAAGGCGGGTCTGCACAAGGCGCGCAAGGCGCCGCAGTTCTCGAAGCGCTGATGCCGGGCTCGGCCCGGCCCTAGCGGCGCCGGCCAGGGGCGCTGGATGCGGACGTATTTCGGGACCGACGGGATCCGCGGGGTCGTCGGCGACGACCTGACGGAGGATCTCGTTGCCCGGGTCGGCCGGGCTTTCGCCCGCTGGAGTGGGGGCGCGCAGGTTCTGATCGGCCGTGACACCCGGGCATCGGGGCCTGTGTTCCAGGCGGCGCTCGCCATCGGCCTCGCCGCCGGCGGCTCGCGTGCGGTGGACGGGGGCGTGCTCCCGACGCCCGCCGTCGCGCTCCTGGCGAACGAGGCGGGCGCCATGGTCTCGGCCTCGCACAACCCGCCCGAGTACAACGGCGTGAAGTTCTTTCGCGACGGCTGGAAGCTGGAGGACGAGGAAGAGGAAGCGATCGAGGCTCTGCTGGACGCCGCCAGCGACAGCGTGGATCACGCACCAGCGGTTCCGCCGGCCGCGACCGGCGCCCCGTTCGCAGACCGCTACGTCGAGCTCGTCTGCGACCGCTTCGGCGCGCCGCTCGAAGGCCTGCGCGTTGCGGTCGATTGCGCGAACGGCGCGATGTACGAAGTCGCGCCTCGAACCTTCGAGCGTCTTGGAGCGCATGTTGCCATAGTGGGCAACGAACCGGACGGCACGAACATCAACGTCGGCTGCGGGGCGACCGACCTCTCACTCCTCTCCCGGACCGTCTCGGACGGAGACTTCGACCTCGGTGTCGCTTTCGACGGCGACGGCGACCGCATGCTGGCCGTGGACGCCGTCGGCCAGGACCTCGACGGCGACCAGATCCTGGCCGTTCTGGCCCTGCACCTCGGGGTCGACCTCGTCGCGGTCACCGAGATGACGAACCTCGGCTTTCACCGCCTGATGGAGGAGCGCTGCGTGCGCGTCGTGACGACGCCGGTCGGGGACCGCTACGTCCTCGAGGCCCTCCGCCGCGAAGAGGGGAAGCTCGGCGGCGAGCAGTCCGGGCACGTCGTGTATCTCGAGGGACACACGACCGGGGACGGGCTGGTGGGTGCGATCCTCCTTTGCCGCGCTGTCCGCGAGGAGGGCCGGACCCTCGCCGAGCTCGCCGCCGCGATGACGAAGCTGCCGCAGGCGAAGGCGAACGTGCTCGTGAAGAGCAAGGAGATTCCGGAGACTCTCCGGAAGGAGATCGACGCGCTCGCCCTGTCCGGCCGCGTGGTCGTCAGGCCCTCCGGCACCGAACCCGTCGTGCGCATCCTCGCGGAGGCGGAAAGCGCCGAGGCGGCGGAAATCCTCTGTGGTAGGATCCGGGCTCTCGTCTCGCGAGAGCTCGGCTAAGGCCGGGCGTTTTGGTTTTTAGGCTGCATTTACAGGCAAAAGCAGGACCGTAGGCTGGAAATCGGCGGAGGACGGGACGGCCGCTCGAAGAAAGGGGCATCCGGGTGTGCGGGATCATCGGATATGTCGGCTCTCGAGCGGCGCACGGTCTTCTCCTCCACGGCCTCGAGCGCCTCGAGTACCGGGGGTACGACTCGGCCGGCATCGCCCTCCTCGAGGATGAAGGCCTCGACTACGTCCGCGCCGTCGGAAACCTCGATCAGCTCAAGGCGGCCACCGGGCTCGACGACTCTGGCTCGACGACGGGTGTCGGCCACACGCGTTGGGCGACGCACGGGAAGGTCTCCTACGAGAACGCCCATCCGCTGACCGGCTGCGTCGAGGACGAGGTCGCGATCGTCTTGAACGGGATCGTGGAGAACTTCCGCGAGCTCAAGGACTCGCTCCTCGCCGAAGATCACGCGTTCACGTCCGAGACGGACGCGGAGGTCGTCGCTCACCTGGTCGAGCGCCATTACAGCGGCGATCTCGTCGAGGCCGTCAGCAAGGCCTACGCACAGCTGCAAGGACATTTCGCCTTCGTGGTCATCCACCGCGAGCACCCCGACCTGCTGGTGGGCGCCCGCCTCCAGTGCCCACTCGTCGTCGGGGTCGGGGAAGGCGAGATGTTCCTCGCCTCGTCGATCGCCGCTTTCCTGCGGGAGACACGGCGCGTTCAGCTGATCGAGGACGGGGAGGTCGTCGCGATCACGAAGAACGGCGCTCGCTTCGTCTCGATGGAAGACGGCCCGCGCGAGCGCGACGAGATCGAGGTCGACTGGGACGATGAGGCGGCCGAGAAGCACGGGTACGAGACGTTCATGCTCAAGGAGATCTACGAGCAGCCGCAGGCCGTCGCCGACACGATCGGCGACCGCATCCGCGGGGGGCGTGTCGAGCTCGAGGACATCGGCCTCACCGAGCTCGAGATCCAGAATCTGCGCCGCATGGTCGTCCTCGCGACCGGCACCGCCTACCACGCTGGAGTCGTGGGGCGGTACGCGATCGAGGAGTGGGCGCGACTCCCGTGCGAGCCCGACATCGCGAGCGAGTGGCGCTACCGGAATCCCGTCCTGACGAAGGACACGCTGGTCGTGGGCATCTCGCAGTCGGGGGAGACGCGCGACACCATCCATGCGATCCGCCTTGCTCGCGAGAGCGGCGCCCGGACGATCGCGATCACGAACCAGATGGGGACGCAGATCACCCAGGAGGTCGAGCGCGTCCTCTACACGCGGGCCGGGATCGAGATGAGCGTCGCCGCGACGAAGACGTTCACCGCCCAGGTGACCCTTCTCTACCTGCTCGCCCTCCAGCTCGCCCAGGTGCGAAAGACGCTGCCCGAGGAGGAGATCGCGGCGCTTGCAGCAGAGATCGCCGCGCTCCCCGACAAGATCGGGACGTACCTGGACGGCGACCATCCGATCGAGGAGATTGCCCAGCGCCACTACAAGAAGCCCTTCTTCCTCTACCTCGGGCGCCACATCGGGCTGCCCGTGTGCCTCGAGGGCGCACTCAAGCTGAAGGAGCTCTCGTACATCCCGACCGAGGCCTACTCGGCGGGCGAGATGAAGCACGGGCCGATCGCGCTCCTCGACGAGCAGACGCCCGTCGTGTGCATCGCGACCGACTCGCACGTCTACGACAAGGTCATCTCGAACATTCAGGAGGTGCGAGCGCGAGGCGCAGAGGTGATCGCCATCGCGACGGACGGGAACGAGGACGTCCAACACCACGCCGACGACGTCGTCTACGTCCCGCGCACCCACCCCTTCCTGCAGGCCTCCCTCGCCGTCATCCCGCTCCAGCTGCTCGCCTACCGCATCGCGCGGCTCCGCGGTCTCAACATCGACCAGCCGCGCAATCTGGCCAAGACCGTCACCGTCGAGTAGCGCTTCCTGTCCTAGCCATCGTCGGGCGCGCGCCTGAGCCGCTTCGTCGCGCTGCGGCGTTTCTTGCCCTCGAGCCGGCGTTGGCGTGCGGCCGCTGAAGGTCTCGTCGGCCGGCGCTTGCGCTTGACGTGGAGAGCGGCGCGGATGGCGGCGGCGAGCCGCTCGAGCGCAAGCTCGCGGTTCCGGAGGCGGCTGCGCTCGTCCTGGGAGACCGCCCGCACGACCGGTCCGACGCGGCGAAGAATGCGCGCCTTCTGGCCCTCGGAAAGAGTTTCCGACGCGGCCACGTCGAAGACCGCCTCCACTCTCGTCTCCGTCTTCTGGGCGTGCTGCCCACCGGGTCCGCTCGAGCGGGAATAGCGGAATTCGATCTCGCCGAGCGGGATCGCCAGCCGGTTGTGCACCTGAATAGACTCGCGTGCGATGACCGCGATTCTCCTGGACATCGATGGTGTGCTGCAGGTTTCCGGCGAGGCTATCCCCGGCGCAACCGAGGCCGTGCGCGCGCTCCGGGAGGGCGGTCACCGCGTCCGCTTCGTCACCAACAACACCACACGGGCCCGCGGGCTCCTCGCGTCCGAGCTGCGCGCGATCGGCTTCGACCTGAACGCTGAGGACATCACGACCACCCCCCTTGCCGCCGGCAGGCTCCTCCAGGGCAAGCGCGTCCTCCCGCTCACCATGCGCTCCATCCACGAAGACCTCGCCGAGTACGTCGAGCTCGTGAACGACGGCGCGGACGCGGTGCTCATCGGGGGCGCCGACGAGACGGACGAGACTGCCGAGGTGTTTTCCTACGACAATCTGAACCGGGCGTACGCGGAGGTGCGTGAGGGTGCCCGCCTCGTCTGTCTCCACAAGAATCGCTGGTGGCAGACAGGCCGCGGGCCGCTCCTCGACGCAGGGGCGTTCGTCGCGGGGCTCGAGTACGCCGCCGGGGTCGAGGCAGAGATCGTTGGGAAGCCGACGGCTGCCTACTTCGAGGCGGCGCTCGGCGAGGTGAATGCCACGCCTGCGGAGGCTGTCATGGTCGGTGACGACGTCGAGGCCGACATCGGCGGCGCGAAGGCGATCGGGATGCGGGGAATCCTCGTGCGCACCGGCAAGTTCCGCCCGGCAGCGCTGCGGGAGGCCGATCCGCAGCCCGACGCGGTGGTCGACTCGATCGCCGATCTCCCCTCGTATCTGAACGGCGGATGAAAGTCGGCCTCGACCTGATCGAGATCGGGCGCATCGAGCGGACGCTCGCGCGCTACCCGACTTTCCGCGAGCGGGTCTTCACGGAGGCCGAGCGTGCCTACTGCGACTCGCGGCCGAATCCTCCGCAGCACTACGCCGCCCGCTTTGCGGGCAAGGAAGCGGTGGGCAAGGCGCTCGGGTTCGGAGTGGCGCGCGCATTCGCCTGGACGGACGTGGAGATCGCGGGCCGGCCGAAGCCGTCCGTTCGCCTGTCGGGCCGCGTCGCCGCCTGGGCGCGGCGGGAAGCGGCGGGCGCGATCGACCTCTCGATGACGCACTCGAGGGAGCTCGCCGCCGCAGTCTGCGTCGTCCGCGATGTGGACTAAGTGACCGCCACGGCGACTCAAGCACTGCCCGCCCGGCTGCAAACCGTCGTCGGCGGTCGTCCTCAGTCGGCCACATACGCACTTCGTATGCGGCCTCCTTACGTCCTACGCCGACTTGGTTTTCGCGCGGTCGGACAGCACCGGAGCCACCATGGCGATCACTGAACCGCTCTACACGGCCGCCGAGATGCGGGCCGCGGAGGAGGCCTACGACGGCCCGACCCTCGAGCTGATGGAGCGCGCGGGGACGGCGGTCGCGGAAGCCGTGCTCGCGCGCTACCCCGAGACCGCCGCCGTGTCCATCTGGTGCGGCACGGGGGCGAACGGGGGGGACGGGCTCGTGGTCGCGCGGAAGCTCCACGACGCGGGCCGCACGGTCGAGATCCGACTGCTCGGCCCTGAGGAGAAGATCAAGGGTGACGCTGCCGAGAACCTGCGCCGCGCCAAGGAGCTCGGCCTCGCCTTCACCGAGCACGGGCTGAACGGCGAAGTGGTGGTCGACGCACTCTTCGGCACGGGTTTCTCCGGGAGGCCCCGCGACGACGCGGCTCGCCGTATCGCGGAGCTGAACGCGGTCGGCGTACCGGTCGTCTCCGTCGACGTCCCGAGCGGCGTCGACGCCTCCACCGGCGAGGTGGCGGGCCCGGCAGTCGAGGCCGATCTGACCGTGACGTTCCACGCGCCGAAGGTCGGGCTCGTCGTCGCCCCGGGCCGCTTCCATGCGGGCGACGTCGCGGTGGCCGACATCGGCCTCCAGGCACGAGAGACGCGGCATGCGCGCGTCACGGAGGCCGTGCTCGCGCAGGTGCCGCGCCGCGGCCCGAGGGACAACAAGTACACGGCCGGGTCGGTGCTGGTCGTCGGTGGGTCGACCGGGAAGACCGGCGCGCCGTGCCTCACCGCCGAGGCGACGCTCCGGGCGGGAGCCGGGATCGTCACGGTCTGCGTTCCCGCTTCGCTCAACCTCGTCTTCGAGCAGCGCCTCCTCGAGGCGATGAGCCGTCCCTGCCCCGACGAGGACGGCGTCATGACGATGGACGCCGCCGACGAGATCCTGGCCGCGGCCGAGAAGGCGACCGCCGTCGCCCTCGGGCCCGGCCTCGGCCGGACAGACGCTGTGCGGGCGCTCGTCGGCTATCTCCTCGACCGCCTCGACAAGCCGGTCGTTCTCGACGCTGACGCCCTTTGGGCCGTCGCCGGCCATCTCGACTGGATCTTCTCCCGCGATGCCCAAACCGTGCTCACGCCGCACGCCGGCGAGCTCGGCCGCCTGCTCGGCAGGGACTCCGCGTGGGTCTCGGCCAGGCGATTGCTGGCAGCCCAGACCGGCGCGGACGATGTCGGCGCCGTCGTCCTCCTCAAGGGCGCCGACACGATCGTGGCCTCGCCGGGCCGCGGCGTCCTCGTCTGCGACCTCGGGAACCCTGGCCTGGCGACAGCCGGGGCCGGAGACGTGCTCACCGGGATCGTCGCCGCCTTCCTGGCCAAGGGGATGGACGCCAAGACCGCCGCTGCCGCGGCCGCTGCAGCAAGCGGGGCAGCCGCGCGCTTCGCCGCCGACCGGCACGGCTTCGCGGGGATGATCGCGAGCGACGTTGTCGAGTCGCTTTCGCCCGCCCTCTCCCTAGGGTAATTGCCCTATTGAACGCGGCAGGACGGCGTCGTACCTTGCTAGGCGACCGTCGTCGAGGAGGGGATTGGGAATGCGCAGGGTCTACCTCGTACTGCTCGCAGGGCTCGTCGCGCTCGCGTTCGCCGGCACGGCGCAGGCGTGGAAGCCGCCGACGCACGAGAAGGGCGTCGAGCTGCCGCTCCTACAGATGGTGACGGGGAACACCGTCACGATCGACGACATCTCCGGCGACCCGACGAAGGCCGTCACGGTGCAGGCGAACCCGACCATCGTGCAGGCCCTCCGCCAGTATCCCGATGCCTACCGGGCGGGAGTCATGGGCCCGGACGCCTGGCCGGACATGTACTTCGGCCAGTCGCAGATCCACCCGGATACGCGCACCCACAACGGCCGGCAGGCACAGCCGCAGGCGAACAAGTCGATCACCGACGAATGGCTCTCCTACCTCTGGGAAGCAGCCTGGCGGCCCGATCCGTCGATCTACATCCAAAGCTTCGTCCCGATCCCGCTGCCCGCGGATTACGTCGACCAGCGCCTTCGCAACATCGCGTTCGTCGTCGGTTACATCGCCGGCCACGCGAACGGCGACATGTGGGCCCACACCTTCATGAACTCCCCGGCGCTCGCGAACGGCGTCTTTCCGGACTTCACCGACGTGAAGCATGGGGACATTGCGATCAAGCACACGATCGTCGAGGGCTACATCGACAAGCACCGCCCCGGCTACAAGCTGACGTCCTACCCGATCGACCCTCCGAAGGAGTTCATCGTCTCGACCCTCCTCCTCTCGGACTTCGCCCGCGACCACGCCGACCACGTCATTCTCGATCCCTTCACCGCCAAGTTCTGGGAGCTCCAACGCGACATCGAAGAGCTCGAGTTCGACAACACGCATCAGGACTGCTCGATCGACGATGCCGAGGATTGCACCGCGATCCAACACCAGCCGCTCGGCGACCAGAGCTCGCACACGCACTTCGTCTGCCAAGTGCACGGATGCGGCCCTGACATCAGCGACTCGCCGATCAACTTCATCGAGCTCGGGATCGACAGCGCCCTTCTCGCCTACTACCGCGCGTGGCAGGACGACATCAAGGACGGGCTCGTCGCGTGGGTGGACATGAACCGCGTCGTCGCCGAAGAGCTCTTCGCCGGCAAGAAGGCGGACATCACCAAGATCACGGACGCCGCCCACGACTGGATCCTGGCCCACTACCTCTCGATGCTGGGATTCCCGGACTTCGTCGGGAACGGCATCCTATTCGTCTCGGACGTCGTCTCCGAGGTCACGTCGTTCTTCTTCTCCTGCAGCGGGAACCTCTGGGGTCCGCTCCGGAACGACCCCGTCTTCGGCGCCGCGCTCGGGCCGGCCTGCGACTTCTACGACCGGACGAAGCAGGACATCCTCGGCGCCGTGGGGAATTGGGCGGACGGCATGGTGGCCGGGATGCTCACGGAGCTCCTCGGCCTCAGGGACCTCCCGGTGCCGATGTTCCAGGCACTCGACCAAAGCGGCGACGGCGCCCTGTCGCCGAAGGAGCTGATCCGGGTCCTGACTGAGCCTGAGGAGCTGATCACCGATCCCCGGATCTTCCCGCTCCCCGTGCGCCAACTCGTGGACAACGCCATGGACCTGCTGCCTGGGGTCGACGTCGACGGCGACGAGAGCGCAGGGATCCCCGAGAGCTTCCGGGCCTACCAGATCGACGGCTTCGCGGCACTCAAGGACACGCAGACGATGGGCCAGCTCAGCCTGCTCGATGAGAACGGGCTCAACAGCT
Organism: Gaiellaceae bacterium; assembly: GCA_039931575.1. GTDB lineage: Bacteria > Actinomycetota > Thermoleophilia > Gaiellales > Gaiellaceae > DATEOR01. The sequence goes on along the minus strand of JBDTRS010000072.1, from coordinate 1,368 downwards.
TCTTCAAGCAGAAGGCCGCGCAGGCCGGAGACTCCGCCGGCCTTGGGAACCTCTACAACCAGTACTTCAACTACAACTCGACCCAGCAGCCCGCCGCCCGGCCGCCCAACAACGTCATGCTCGGCTGGATGCGGGCGATGGACGGCAACCACCAATGGTCGACCACGTCCTTGTATCTCGAGGACGACGACCCGACCGACTCGACGCCGCCGCAGCGCTTCTCGTATGGCGACGGACGGATGTGGCTCTGGGAGGACTGCGTCGCGCGAGCTCAGGTATGGAAGAAAGTGTTCGTCGAGCCGGTGCCCTGGCACAACCCGGGCCAGGGCTCTTTCGAAGACACGTTCGACGCCCCGAGCAACATCTCGGACAACCAGGCTCCGCAGGTGACGCTCGCTCTGTCGGGTGCAAGCTCGACGAGCGGCACGACGCTCTACGTTGGCGGCGGGGCGACTTTGACGGCCAAGGCGGCAGATAACTACGACCCGCTGTCCAGGACGAAGCTCTTCGTCCGGCTCTTCCAGACCGGCAGCTCGGCTCCGACCTGGGGAGGGGCGTCTGCGTCGAACCCCGAAACGGTCGCCCTCGGCGGCGGCGCGGACGGCGCCTACACGGTCGAGGCGAAGGGCTCCGACGGCTGCGGGAACGAGTCAGGAGTGGAGAGCGAGGACCTCGTGCTCGATACGGCCGGCCCGGTGATCACGATCACGTCGCCGCAGCCGGAAGACGTCATCTTCGACACGGACGACCTGAGCTCGATCGCCTACACAGCCGTGGACTCGGGCGCCGGCACCGCGAGCGACAGCGTCACGTTCGATGGGGCAGCAGCTGCGAACGGCCAGTCACTCGACATGTACCTGCTCGCGCCGGGGACGCACACCATCGTCGTCACGGCCACCGATGAGCTCGGCAACGAGTCCACGCTCACGCGCCACTTCAGGGTGCAGGCGTCGGCGGGCAGCCTGATGGCCAACATCCAGCGGGCCTGGAACGAAGGCCTGATCACCAGCATGGGCGCGTACAATGGCTTGCTCGAGAAGCTGAACCAGGCGCTCGTCAAGCACGCCCAGGGCCAGCACGGCGCCGAGAGGAACCTCCTTGTGGCGTTCATCAACCAGCTCCTCGCCAAGCGCGGGAGTGGGGTCGATGCCGCCACAGCTGACAGATTCATCGCGTTTGCCCGCGATCTCATCGAGCGGGACCGGCTTGCGAGCCCGCGCGCGGCCGCCAAGTCGTCCGTGCGCAGGCACGGAGGCCACATTCGGGGCGGACGCTCCCGCTAGAACCCTTTTCCCGGGCGGCGGCGGCAACCCGTCGCCGCCTCGGGATAGGCTCGGAGCTCGGAGGCTGGTAGGCAATCAGCACCTC
>JBDTRS010000071.1:0-11581 GCA_039931575.1 Gaiellaceae bacterium | reverse complement strand
CGCTCCTGGTACTCGGACATGTCGAGGCGGACGAGCGCCCGCTCGTCGTCGAACATGAACTCGGCGAGAGCGCGGGCGAGCTCGGTCTTCCCCACGCCCGTGGGCCCGAGGAAGATGAAGGAGCCGATCGGCCGGTTCGGGTCCTGGAGCCCCGTGCGGGCGCGCCGGAGCGCGTTGGCCACGGCCTCGACTGCCTCCTCCTGGCCGATCACCCGCTGGTGCAGGCGCTCCTCCATGTGGATGAGCTTCTGGGTCTCCCCTTCCAGGAGCCGCGAGACGGGGATGCCGGTCCAGCGGGCCACGACGGCCGCGACGTCATCCTCGTCGACCTCCTCCTTCACCATCGGCTCGAACTCCGCCTCCTTGCGCTCGGCGAGCTCGGCCTCGAGCGCCGGCAGCTCGCCGTACTGGATCTCGGCGACGCGCTGCAGGTCGCCCTGCCGCTCGGCGCGCTCCGCCTCCATGCGCAGGTCGTCGATCTTCTGCGTGATGCTCTTGACGCGGTCGAGGGCTTCCTTCTCCTTCGCCCAGCGCGCGGCGAGCTCGTCACGCTGCGCCTTCGCATCGGCGAGCTCGCGCTCGACCGGTTCGCGCACCTGCTTCGACTCCTTCGCCATCGCGGCCAGCTCGATCTCGGACTGGCGCACGCGGCGCTCGGCCTCGTCGAGCTCGAGCGGCGAGGAGTCGATCTCCATGCGTAGGCGGGAAGCGGCCTCGTCGATCAGGTCGATGGCCTTGTCGGGGAGGAACCGGTCCGAGATGTAGCGGTCGGAGAGGACGGCCGCGGCGACGAGCGCGGCGTCGCGGATGCGAACCCCGTGATGCGCCTCATAGCGCTCCTTGAGGCCGCGCAGGATGGCGATGGTGTCCGCAACGGACGGCTCGCCGACGAAGATCGGCTGGAAGCGGCGCTCGAGCGCGGCGTCCTTCTCGATGTGCTTGCGGTATTCGTCCAGGGTGGTGGCACCGACGGCACGCAGCTCGCCGCGGGCGAGCATCGGCTTCAGCATGTTGGCCGCGTCGACCGCGCCCTCGGCCGCGCCGGCTCCGACGATCGTGTGCAGCTCGTCGATGAACAGGATGATCTGGCCCTCAGCGGCCTTGATGTCGTTGAGGACGGCCTTCAGCCGCTCTTCGAACTCGCCCCGGTACTTCGAGCCCGCGAGGAGCGCCCCGATGTCGAGCGCCCAGACGCGCCGGCCCTTGAGACCTTCGGGAACGTCGCCCGCGACGATCCGCTGGGCGAGCCCCTCGACGATGGCCGTCTTGCCGACGCCCGGGTCGCCGATCAGCACCGGATTGTTCTTCCTGCGGCGCGAAAGCACCTGAATGACGCGGCGGATCTCCTCGTCGCGCCCGATCACCGGGTCGAGCTTCCCCTCCTCGGCGAGCTCGGTCAGGTCGCGGCCGAACTTCTCGAGCGCCTGGTAGGAGCCCTCCGGATCCTGGGAGGTCACGCGCTGCGAGCCGCGTACCTCCTGCAGCGCTTCGAGGAGCGCGTCGCGCGGCACGAGGTCGAGCGCGAGCAGCAGGTGCTCGGTCGACACGTACTCGTCCTCCAATTTCCGCATCTCCTCCTCGGCGCGGTCGAGGACTGCGCCGAAGGCGGTCGAGGCGCGCGGCTGCTGCGCCGAGCCCTGAACGGCCGGCTTGGCGGCCAGCTTGGCTTCGCACTCCTGGCGCAGGGACTCGACGGACGCGCCCGCGCGCTCGACGAGCGTGCGCGGAAGCTCCTGGTCGAGCAGCGCGATGCAGAGGTGCTCCGGGTACACCTCGGGATTGCCCCGGCGGCGCGCGAGCTCCTGAGCGGCTGCGACGGCCTCGCCTGATTTGATCGTTAGTTTCCGGAAATCCATCGATTCCTTTCGGGGAGAGTCTCGCCGCCACCGCGGTAGAGCACGATCTCCCGCTTGTATTGCCTGTGAACGTTGCGAATCTCGTCGCGCATGCGGCGCTCGAGGCGCTCGAGCCGCGCGTGTACCTGGCCGAGCTCGTCCTCGAGGCGGATGACGGTCTCGACGCCGGCGAGATTGAGCCCGAGCTCCGTGGTCAGCCGCTGGATGAGGCGCAGCCGCTCGAGGTCGGCCTCGGAGTAGAGGCGTGTGTTCCCGGGCGTTCGCTTGGGGCGCACGAGGCCCTTCGCCTCGTAGATGCGAAGGGTCTGGGGGTGCATGCCGACGAGCTCGGCGGCGACGCTGATCATGTAGCGAGGCCGCTCGTCCATCAGTCCACCGGCCTCTTGAAGAGAAGGGTCGTCGCCACGAGAAGGACGAGCAGGCTCACGAGCACGAGACCGAGGCCGGCCCACTGCATCGCGCGCAGGAGCCACGGATACGACTCCTGCTCGCCGTAGTAGTTGGCGCCGATGAGCGCCTGCGCCACCCAGAGGGCAACGGCCACGATAAGGCCGAGCGCAGACCAGGTGAGGAGCCGCTTCCTGGTCATACGGAGAGCTTCTCCCTCGGGTCGTCGTGTGCGACCTTCTGCAGGTTCTCGATTGCCTCGCGCTCGGCCTTCGAGAGCTTCGTCGGGACAGCCACTCGGAGGCGCGCGAGCAGGTCGCCCTTCCCGCCGCCGTTCAGCTTGGGCGCGCCGCGGCCCTTGACCTTGAGCATCTTCCCGTCCTGGGAACCGGCCGGCACCTTGAGCGAGATGCGCCCGTCCGGCGTGGGGATTTCGACGGTTGCTCCAAGGGCGGCCTCCGCATACGTGACCGGAACGTCGAGGACGAGGTCGGCGCCGCGCCGCTGGAACAGCGGAGACGGAGCGACGCGCGTGGTCACGATCAGGTCGCCGGGCGGGCCGCCGTTCGTGCCCGCCTCCCCCTTCCCCTTGAGGCGGATCTGCGTGCCGTCCTTGACGCCGGCCGGGATCTTGACGGTGTAGCGCTTCGTCCGGCGCTCACGGCCCGAGCCCTTGCAGTTGCGGCACGGCTGTTCGATCACGGTCCCGTTGCCGCCGCAGCGCGGGCACGGGCGGGAGAAGGCGAAGAAGCCCTCATCCTCGGAGATGACGCCGCGGCCACGGCAGTCGGCGCAGATCTTGGGGGAGGTGCCCGGCTCGGCACCCGTGCCGTGGCACACGGAGCAGGGCAACTCGACCCCGACGGGAATCTTCGTGGTCAGGCCCTTGAGCGAGTCCTCGAAGGAAAGGTTGATCGCGACCTCGACGTCGCGGCCGCGCTCGCCCCGCTGGGAGCGCCGCGAGCTCCCGCGGGTCGTGCCCGCTCCCCCGAAAAGGCCGCCGAAGAGGTCGGAAAGGTCGCCGAGGTCGCCGATATTCCCGGACCACTGGAAGTTGCCGCCGCCCGGCTGGCCGCCGGCCCCGCTGAAGATCCGCGGGCCGACCTGGTCGTACTGCTTCCGCTTCTCGGGGTCAGAGAGGACGTCGTACGCGCCCTGGATCTCCTTGAAGCGCTCCTCGGCCTCCTTGTCGCCCGGGTTCTTGTCCGGGTGGTATTGGCGCGCGAGCTTGCGGTACGCCTTCTTGATCTCGTCGGCCGAGGCACCCTTCTTGATGCCCAAGATCTCGTAGAGGTCCTTCATTCGGCCTGGGAGACGACGACGCGGGCCGGCCGCAGCACACGGTCGCCGAGCCGGTAGCCCTTCTGGAGCACCTCGATGACCGCGCCATCTTCCTCTTCAGACGGCTGCGACAAGAGCGCCTCGTGCACGTGCGGGTCGAACTGGCCGTCGGTCTCGACCTCGACGAGGCCTTCCTTCGCGAGCGCCTTCAGGAGCTCGCGGTGGACAAGGCGAACGCCCTCCTCGAGCTTCGCCTCCTGGTGGTCGGCCGCGGCCTCGAGGGCCCGCTCGAGGTCGTCCAGCACCGGCAAGAGCTCCTTCACCAGCCGCTCGTGGGCACGCGCGACCAGGCCTTCCTGGTCGCGCGTAACCCGCTTGCGGTAGTTCTCGAACTCGGCGGCGACGCGCTTGAGATCGTTCAGATACTCGTCACGTTCCCGCTCGAGCCCCTCGAGCTGCTCTTGCAGCTCAGCCTTCGTCGGTGCCTTCTCGGTCACGACTGCTTGGCCTCTTCTTCGTCGATGACCTCGTAGTCGGCCTCCTCGACGACCTCGTCGTCGCTCGTCGCCTCGCCGTTTCCGGCCGATGCGGCCGCGGCCTGCTCCGACTGCACCTTCTCGTAGACAGCCTGGGCGAGTTGATGCGAGGCCTCCATCAGCTGCTCGCTCTTGGCTCGGATGTCGGCCGCGTCGGAGCCGTCGAGTGCGGAGCGGAGCTCCTCCATCCGGCTCTCGATCGTGGAGATCGTCTCCTCGTCGAGCGCGTCGCGGTGGTCATTGAGGCTCTTCTCGGTCGAGTAGAGGAGGTTCTCGGCCTGGTTCTTCGCCTCGGCCAGCTCACGGAGCTTGTGGGCCTCGTCCGCGTGGGACTCGGCCTCGCGGATCATCCGCTCGACGTCGTCCTCGGAGAGGCCTGAGCCGCTCTCGATCTGGATTTGCTGGACGTTGCCGGTGCCGAGATCCTTCGCCGAGACGTTGATGATGCGGTTCGCGTCGATGTCGAAGGTGACCTCGATCTGCGGCATGCCCCGAGGCGCCGGCGGGATGCCGACGAGCTGGAACTTGCCGAGCGTCTTGTTGAACGCGGCCATCTCCGACTCGCCCTGGAGAACGTGGATCTCGACCGACGGCTGGTTGTCCTCGGCCGTGGTGAACGTTTCCGACTTCTTCGTCGGGATGGTCGTATTGCGCTCGATCAGCCTGGTGAAGACGCCGCCCTTCGTCTCGATCCCGAGCGAGAGCGGGGTAACGTCGAGGAGCAGGATGTCCTTGACCTCGCCCTTGAGGACGCCGCCCTGGATGGCCGCGCCGACGGCGACGACCTCGTCCGGGTTGACGCCCTTGTGCGGCTCCTTGCCGATGATCTCCTTGACCTTGTCCTGCACCGCCGGCATGCGGGTCATGCCCCCGACGAGGATCACGTGCTCGATCTTGTCCGGCGTGAGGCCGGCGTCGGAGAGCGCCTGCTTGGTCGGGGCGACGATGCGCTCGAGCAGCTCGGCGGTCAGCTCGGTGAGCTTCGCGCGCGTGAGCTGCAGGTCGAGGTGCTTCGGGCCCTCGGGCGTGGCCGTCACGTACGGCAGGTTGATCTGGGTCGACATCGTCGACGAGAGCTCGATCTTCGCCTTCTCAGCGGCCTCGTAGAGACGCTGGAGCGCCATGCGGTCGCCGACGAGATCGATGCCTTGCTCGCGCTTGAACTCGGCGACCATCCAGTCCACGATCGCCTTGTCGAAGTTGTCGCCACCGAGGTGGTTGTCGCCGTTGACGGCCTTCACCTCGAAGACGCCCTCGCCCAGGTCGAGGATCGAGACGTCGAAGGTCCCGCCTCCCAGGTCGAAGACCAGGATCGTCTGGTCGGACTCCTTCTCGAGCCCGTAGGCGAGCGAGGCCGCTGTGGGCTCGCTGATGATGCGGACGACGTTCAGCCCGGCGATCTTGCCTGCGTCACGCGTGGCCTCGATCTGCGCGTCGGCGAAGTACGCGGGCACCGTGATGACGGCGTCCACGACAGGCTCACCGAGGAAGGCCTCGGCGTCCGTCTTCAGCTTCTGCAGGATCATCGCCGAGATTTCCGGCGGTGCGTATTCCTTGTCGCCCGCCTTGACGCGGACGTCGCCGTTCGGGCCCGCGACGACCTCGTACGGCACGATCTTCATCTCCTCGGACACCTCGTCGAACTTGCGTCCCATGAAGCGCTTGATCGAGAAGACGGTGTTCTGCGGGTTCGTGACCTGCTGGCGCTTCGCGGGCGCCCCGACGAGCCGCTGGCCGTCACGGGTGAACGCGACGACGGACGGCGTGGTGCGCCCGCCTTCGGCGTTCGGAATGACGGTCGGCTCGCCGCCCTCGAGCACGGCCATCGCAGAGTTGGTGGTGCCGAGGTCGATTCCGATTGTCTTTGCCATGAATGAGCTTCCTTCCGTTGCGTACTACTAGTTACTGAGAAAATCTAAGTCGCCTTATAGCAAATTATAGCGGGATATCGCCCGAACCCTGGACTAAGCGACCACCTGAAGCGTCTCGAGGCCGGGATCGGAGCAGCAGTCGGCGAGGAACGCGGCGACGGCATCCGCGAGGGGGGCCTCCGTCTGATTCACCGCGCGACCCTATAGCCCAAAAGACGGCTAAGGCGCCCCGCTTGGAGCGCCTGCCTATTTCCCCCGCAAATCAGGCTCCAAAACCGGTTCCGCCCTCTTCCGGAGCGAACGTCCGGGCTCGATCGCCTCGCCGCTTTTGCGCACGATCAGCGCGACCGCGACGACGATCGTCGCCCCCGCCGCGAGCATCTGGAACGTGATCTCCTCGCCAAGCAGCGCAGCCCCAAGAGCGACCGCGATCACAGGGTTCACGTAGGCATAGGTCGAGACGAGCGAGGTCGGCGCGTTCCGGAGGAGCCAGACGTAGGCGGTGAAGCCGACCAGCGTTCCGACCACGATCAGATACGCAACCGCCCGAACGCGTCCGCCGTCACACGGATGTCGTCGAGCTCGCCGCTCGCCGCTGCCGCGACGAGGAGGAGGGCTCCGCCACAAAGAGCGGCGAGCCCGGCCGACACGAGCGGCCGCTGCGGGAGCGGCGCCCCCCGGGAGTACAGGGAGCCGGCGGCCCAGGCGAGCGCGGCGAGGATCGCGACGCCGGCGCCGACGCGGTCGACCGAGCCCTCCCCAAAGGGGTCGAGCAGCAGGGCGAGCCCGACGAACCCGCACACGAGCCCGAGATTCGCGCTGAAGTGGAGACGCTTCCCGAAGAAGACGCGGTCGAGGAGCGCCATCCAGAGAGGGATGCTGCCGGCGAGAAGCGCCGCTACGCCGGACGGGATGGTCTGCTGCGCCCACGCAAGCCCGCCGTGGCTGAGGAGGAACAGTGCTCCGCCGAAGACGAAGCCGGCGCGCAGCTGCCTCCATCCGATGCGGTCGCCCTCGCGGTCTCCGCGCGGAAGTGCCCAGGCAAGTAGGAGCGACCCGGCTATGACGTGCCGGATGCCCATCGTGACGAACGGGGGCAGATCCCGTACGGCGATCGCCACGGCCATGAACGTCGAGCCCCAGACGACGCAGATCGTCGCGAGCGCAAGCCAGACCCTGGGGGCGTAGCGAGCCGCCATCCCCCGAGCATGCCCGCGCGACTTGATTGGCTCAAGTCGGATTCCGGGCGGAGTCGATCAGCGCAGCTGATGGTCGCTACGCTTTGGCGGTGGCCACCTCGGACAGACTCGGGAGACCCCTCCGCGACCTGCGGATCTCGGTCACGGACCGCTGCAACTTCCGCTGCGTCTACTGCATGCCCAAGGAGGTCTACGGGCGCGACTACGAGTTCCTCGCGCGCCGCGACCTGCTCACCTTCGAGGAGATCGCACGGCTCGCCCGCATCTTCGCCGGCCTCGGGGTCGAGAAGATCCGGCTGACCGGAGGGGAGCCCCTCGTCAGGCGCGACATCGAACGCCTCGTCGAGATGCTGGCCCGAATCCCGGAGCTCGACCTGACGCTGACGACGAACGGCGCCCTCCTCGCCGGGAAGGCCAAGTCGCTTCGCGACGCCGGCCTGCGCCGGATCACGGTCAGCCTCGACTCGCTCGACGACGCCGTCTTCCGCGCCATGAACGACGTCGACTTTCCCGTCGAGCGCGTTCTGGCCGGGATCGAAGCTGCCGCGGCGGCGGGCTTGCCCGTCAAGGTGAACGTGGTCGTCAAGCGCGGGGTAAACGAGGAAAGCGTCCTCCCGATGGCCCGGTACTTCCGGGAGTCCGGTCAAATCGTGCGCTTCATCGAGTACATGGACGTCGGCCACACCAACGGCTGGCGCCTCGATGACGTCGCCGCCGCCGCCGAGATCGTTGCGGCGATCGACGCGGAGCTGCCGCTCGTGCCCGTTGCTCCCCGGTACGTCGGGGAGGTCGCCGAGCGCTGGCGCTACGCCGACGGCAGCGGCGAAGTGGGCGTGATCGCCTCGGTCACGCGCCCCTTCTGCGGCAACTGCACTCGCGCGCGCCTGTCGGCGGAGGGATCGCTCTACACGTGCCTCTTCGCCACGAAGGGCCATGATCTGCGCGTCTTGCTGCGCTCTGGCGACGGCGACGAGAAGGTGGTCGCGGAGCTCTCGGCCATCTGGGGCGCCCGCACCAACCGCTACTCCGAGCTCCGCTCGGCCGAGACCTCCGACCTGCCGAAGGTCGAGATGTCGTACATCGGCGGATAACCGCCACTGCGCTAACCTCCTACGTCTTGAAGAGCCCTACGTTCGAGCGCGTCAAGCGCACGTACACCGACGAGGCGCGCCGCCTCGCGGCCCAGTCGATGGCCCAGCTCGAGGAGGCGAGGGTGACGCCGGACGCGCTCACCGTCAGCGGTGTCGCCCTTTGCATCGCCGGTTCGGTGGCCGTCTGGTTCCAGTACGCCGGCTGGGGCCTCTACTGGCTGGGAGCGGTCCTCTTCGTGGTCGGCTCCGTGCTCGACATCCTCGACGGCGCGCTTGCGCGGAGCAGGGGGATCGGGAGCCCCTTCGGCGCCTTCCTCGACTCGACCGTCGACCGTGTCGGCGAGGGCTTCATGATCGGTGCGATCGGCCTCGTCCTCATGCGCCAGGAGAGAATGTGGGCCGTCGCGCTCGCGTTCGCCGCGATCGCCGGCTCGTTCCTCGTCAGTTACGCCCGGGCGCGCGCCGAGGCGCTCGGCCTGCGCGGCGACGTCGGCCTCGGCAGCCGTGCCGAGCGTGTTGTCGTCATCACGGCCGGGCTCGTGCTCGCCCCCTTGAGCGAGCTCGTCCTGCCGGCGACGATGGCCCTCCTCGCCGCCACCGCCTGGCTCACCGTGTTGCAACGGATCCTCTTCGTCCGCAAACAGCTACGCAGCAGCGGCGGCTGATAGCACTTGTGTGCTATCACTTAGGTGATGGCACAGGAACGAAAGGATGTACTCGTCCGCATGCCCGCGGAGCTCAAGCGCCGCCTCGCACGAGAAGTCGAGGCGCAGGCGGGCAACCTCAATGACCTTGCGGTCGGCATCCTCGCTTCCCGCTTTGCCGTGCCCTTCGAAAGCTCCGGCCGCCGCGGCGGCCGTCCGAGCGGGAAGGGCGACGTCCTCCTGCGCATGCCGCTCGAGCTGAAGGAGAAGCTCGCAAGACGGGCTCGAGAGCGCAAGCGGACGGTCAACCAACTCATCGTCGAGACCCTCTCCGAGCGTCTGGGCGACCAAGGAAAGGAAACGATGGCCTCCACGAACGGCTCCAAGAACGGGCGCTCGCGCGGAAACGACAAGGTGCGCGTCGCCCTCATCGGCGTCGGCAACTGCGCCAACTCTCTCCTCCAGGGCGTCGAGTACTACAAGGACGCGGACCCTGACCAGTTCGTCCCGGGTCTCATGCACGTCGACCTCGGCGGCTACCACGTCCGGGACATCGAGTTCACGGCCGCGTTCGACGTCACGAAGGACAAGGTCGGCAAGGACCTCGCTGACGCGATCTGGGCCCACCCGAACGACACCTACAAGTTCGCCGACGTGCCGAAGACGGGCATCACGGTCTCGCGCGGCATGACCCACGACGGCATCGGCAAGTACATCTCCGAGATCGTCGAGAAGGCGCCTGGGGAGACTGACGACGTCGTCGGGATCCTCAAGGAGACCGGGACGGACGTGGTCGTCAACTACCTCCCCGTCGGCTCGGAAGAGGCGACGAAGTGGTACACGGAGCAGATCCTCGCAGCTGGCTGCGCGATGGTGAACTGCATGCCCGTCTTCATCGCGCGCGAGGCCTACTGGCAGCGGCGCTTCGAGCAGGCAGGCGTGCCGATCATCGGCGACGACATCAAGTCGCAGGTCGGCGCCACGATCACGCACCGCGTGCTCACGAGCCTCTTTCGCGAGCGCGGCGTGCACCTCGACAAGACGATGCAGCTGAACGTCGGCGGCAACTCCGACTTCCTCAACATGCTCGAGCGCGAGCGCCTCGAGTCGAAGAAGATCTCGAAGACGAACGCCGTCACGTCGATGCTCGACTACGACCTCGGCGCCGGGAACGTCCACGTCGGGCCGTCCGACTACGTGCCCTGGCTGACCGACCGCAAGTGGGCCTATATCCGCATGGAGGGCTCGGCGTTCGGCGACGTGCCGCTCAATCTCGAGCTGAAGCTCGAGGTCTGGGACTCGCCCAACTCGGCCGGAATCGTCATCGACGCCGTGCGCCTCGGGAAGCTCGCCCTCTTGAACGGCGTGTCCGGCGCGCTCGTGGGCCCGAGTGCATACTTGATGAAATCGCCTCCGCAGCAGATCGTCGACGACGAGGCGCTGGATCTCGTCGAGCAGTTCATCAAGAAGAACACCCTGGCGAAGGCCAAGTCGACCGCCAAGGCCTAGCCCAAGTTACGCCCCAGGGGCGCGGTTGACCGCGCCCCTGGCTGGTGTCACCATCCGGCGGCCATGGTGGCGAAGATCACACTGTGGAGTGCGGCCGCGATCGTCGCGCTGACCTGCGAGCAGGCACCTGGGTATTCGCCGGAGCCGACTTCAAGCGCAAGGCGTCCAAGTGGCGCTGCCCGTCCGGTGAGTGCCAGCCCAAGTCCGTGTGGGTGAAGGCTGACCGCCGACACCCGCTCATCCCCCGCGACTCCAAGCGCTTCCGCGACCTCTACCGAGGCCGCGCCTCCGTGGAGCGAGAGTTCGGCCGCTTGAAGCACCAGTTTGGACTGACCCCGCTCCGCGTCCGTGGCTTGGAGAAGGTCGCGCTTCACGCCGACCTCACGATGCTTGCCCGCCTCAGCCTCGCGCTTGCCAGAGCGCGAACAGCTTGCCAGAGCGCGAACAGTTACGCTCGCGGCCTGCATCCGAGACGCCATTCATCCCGAACTGCAAAAGGACGTGGCCCGCGACTATGACCCGAGCTAGTTTCGCTAGTCATTTCGCTCGGCCCTCCTAGGACACGGCGCTAGACTCGAAGGGTGGGCCTTCGGATCTGCATGGTCACGCCGTTCGCGTGGTCGCAGCCGCATCCAGTCAACGAGCACATCGACGGAGCTGCGAAAGCGCTCCGCGGCCGCGGCCACGAAGTCGTCATCCTCGCCCCATCCAACCGAGCGGGCGATCTCGCCGCGGGCCGGCGTGCGCTGCGCCGCCTCGGCCAGCAGGGCGAGCCGCTCTCCGGAGTCGTCGCCCTCGGCCCGGCCGTCCCGGTCTCTCGCCGAAGCCGGCTCGGCGTGCCGCTCGGAGTGCGCGCGAACCTCGAGCTCGCCCTGAGCGCAGACAGCTTCGACATCGTGCACGCCCACGAGCCCGGGCTTCCCAGCCTCTCCTACCTCGCGCTCCGCGCAGCGCGCGCCATCTCCGTCGCCACGTTCCATTCCCCCGAGCGGCTCTCCTATCCGCCGGGAAAGAAGCAGCGCGAGCGGCTCCTGTCACGGATCGACGCACTTACCGCCGTCGGCGAGGAGACGCTGGCGGCGGCACGGGCCCGCTTCCCCGGCGACTACCGCCGCCTTCCCCAAGGCGTCGACCTCGAGCTCTTCCGGGAGGGCCGCCCGGCCAAGCGCCTCCTCCTCGAATGGCGAGGGGAGGAGGTTCCGCGCGG
>JBDTRS010000070.1:0-11582 GCA_039931575.1 Gaiellaceae bacterium | reverse complement strand
ACGGCGCCCGCCGCGCGGCCGAGCGCTCGCGCGAGCCGGAGGCTCAGCTCGCGTGGAAATCCCTCCACGCCGAACACGTCGAGCTCGAACCCCGCGTCCCGGATCAGCCGGGAGTCCGCGTTCGAAGCAAACGTGACTTCCGCCCCGCGGCTTCTAAGCGACTCGGCGACGGCGAGTGCCGGCAGGACGTGACCGGCGGTTCCGCCGGCTGCGATCAGGCACTTCGGTTTCCCGGGCGACGGCATGGTTGGACGCGATGTTAAGGAGGATGCCGACCGCGGCGAGCCCGACCACCAGGCTCGAGCCCCCGTAGGAGACGAACGGAAGCGGAATTCCGGTCAGCGGAGCGAGCCCCATGACGGCGCTGACGTTCACCGCAGCCTGCCCGCAGACGAGCGCCGTGATGCCCGCGGCGAGGCGCTTGCCGAAGGGATCGCGGCAGCGAAGCGCGATGTTGAAGCCCGCATAGCCGAAGACCGCAAACGCGAGCACGACGGCGGCCGCGCCAACCAGCCCGAGCTCCTCGCCGACGATCGCGAAGATCATGTCCGTCGAGGCTTCCGGGAGATAGAAGATCTTCTGCACGCTCTCGCCGAGCCCGACGCCGAAGATCCCGCCCGAGCCGAGAGCGATCATGGCCTGCACGGACTGGAAGCCCGCGCCCTGCGGGTCGTGCCAGGGGTCGAGGAAGCTGAAGACGCGCTCGCGCCGGTAGGGCTCGATCCAGATGGCCGCGAGCACGAGAGTGACACCGATCGCGGCCGCCCCGCCGAGCACTCGGAGCGGTGTGCCGGAGACGACCAGGATGGCGGAGACCATGATCGCGATCGCGATCGCCGTGCCCAGATCGGGCTCGATGAGGATCAACGCGCAGGCGGCTCCCACGACGAGCCCGATCGGCTTCAGGAGCTCGTTGAGGGACTTCGGGGCCGGCCTTCTCGCCAGGAGCGCAGCCACCCAGAGGGCGAGCGCGAGCTTGGCGAGCTCAGACGGCTGGAAGTCGATGAAGCCAAGCGGAAGCCAGCGGCGCGCCCCGTTCACGGCCGTTCCGACGACGAGCACCGCGACGAGGAGCACGAAGGTCGCCAGCACGAGCGGGCTGCCGACTCCGCGGAGGCGGCGAAAGTCGAGCCGCGAGAGCACTACCAGCGCAATCAGCCCCATGACCGCGTACGCCGCCTGGCGCTTGAGGTAGTACGAGGGGGCGTCCGCCGCGAGGAGCGCCCGCGCCGAGCTCGCGCTGTAGACCATGACGAGGCCGAAGGCGACGAGGCCGAGCGTGACGAGGACGAGGAGGTGGTACTCGAGGTGCGTGCCGACTCGGCGCTTCACAGGGCCTCGACGAGCTCGCGGAAGAGGTCGCCGCGATCCTCGAAGTCGCGGAACTGGTCGTAGCTCGCGCACGCGGGCGAGAGCAGCACGACCTCGCCCGGCTCCGCATCCTCGTAAGCGTCCCGAACGGCCGCGGGCAGATCTCCGGAATGGGTGAACCGGACACCGGCGGCCGCGAGCGCCTCGGCGATGTCGTCGGCCGAGTCGCCGATGAGGTACGCCCGGGCGACGCCCGCCCTGGAGGCCCGCTCGGCCAGGCTCTTGAAGGGAATCCCCTTGCGGCTTCCCCCCATGATCAGGCGAATCCCGGGTGGGTAGGCGGAGAGGGCCCGCTCCGCTGCGTCGGGGTTCGTCGCCTTCGAGTCGTTGACAAAGCGGACGCCGCCGACCTCGCGCACGAGCTCGAGGCGGTGCGGCACGCCTTCGAAGGTCGAAAGCGCGTGCGCGATCGCGTCGTCCGGGATTCCGGCGGCGCGCGCGACCGCAGCGGCCGCTGCGGCGTTCTCGCGATTGTGCTCCCCCGGGATCGAAGGCTCGGCGGGCAGGTCGTCGTCGAGGGCGAACTCCACCCGCGAGCCGGAACCGGGAACCGGGGGAAAGCCGCGCGGAACCACTGCCACGTCGTCGGCGGCCTGGTTCTCGAAGATCCTCAGCTTGGCGTCGCGGTAGTCCTCGAAGCTCGCGTGCCGGTCGAGGTGATCCGGCGTGAGGTTGAGGAGTAGGGCGATGCGGGGCCTGAAGGCCTCGATGTCCTCCAGTTGGAAGCTCGAAAGCTCGCACACGATCCACGCGTCTTCGGCGAGTGCCCCGTCGAGGCCTGTGAGCGGGCGGCCCACGTTGCCTGCGACGGCCACGCTCCGGTCGGCGGCGCGGAAGATCGCGCCGAGGAGCTCGCTCGTGGTCGTCTTCCCGTTCGTCCCCGTGACGCCGACGATGGGATTGCCGAGGAGGCGGGAGCCAAGCTCGACCTCGCTCCAGATCGTGATCCCACGCTCGCGCGCGGCGACCGCCAGGGGCGCCTCGGAAGGTATGCCTGGGCTTTTGACGAGCAGGTCCACGCCGTCGAGGAGCTCGGGGTTATCCGTGCCGAGGACGACTTCGACGCCGGCCGCGGCAAGCCTCCCCGGATCGAGAGCCTCGTTCCGGTCGACCCCGAGGACGTCCACGCCCCTGCGAACGAGCGCGAGCGCCGCCGCCTCGCCGGAGCGCGCGAGGCCCAGAACGAGCGCTTTGCTAGCTAGCGAGGTTATTGAAATTGGAGAAGTAGGCGTAGTAGAGGACGAAC
Organism: Gaiellaceae bacterium; assembly: GCA_039931575.1. GTDB lineage: Bacteria > Actinomycetota > Thermoleophilia > Gaiellales > Gaiellaceae > DATEOR01. Next base: position 8,965 of record JBDTRS010000070.1, on the reverse strand, counting down.
CCGCAGGCGCAGAGGATCGCCGTCGCGATCCAGAAGCGCACCATGATGCGGGTCTCGGACCAGGCTTTCATCTCGAAGTGGTGGTGAAGCGGCGCCATGAGAAAGATCCGCCGCCCGAGCCACTTGAAGGTGAAGACCTGGAGGATGACTGACAGCGCCTCGACGAGGAAGATGCCCCCGATCAGGATGAGCAAGAGCTCCGTCTTGGTCATGATGGCAAAGGCCGCAAGCGCGCCGCCGAGGCCCATCGAGCCGGTGTCGCCCATGAACACCTGGGCCGGGAAGGCGTTGTACCAGAGGAAGCCGATCGAAGCTCCGATGAGGCTCGCGCCGAGGATTGCGAGGTCGAGGTCGATCGGATCGGCCGGCGCACCCCGCCGGACGGCCGTCAGGGCAGCGACGAGGCTCATAGCCGTATACGTGAGGATCGCGATCGTGGTCGTCCCAGCGGCGAGGCCGTCGATCCCGTCGGTCAGGTTCACCCCGTTCGCCGCGCCCGCGATGATGAAGAAGAGGAGCACGTACCAGCCGTACGAGAGCGGGACGTCCACGTCCACGAGCGGCACGTAGATATCGGTGCTGAAGCCGCGGTCGGAGACGACGAGGGCGACGATGAGCGTGATCCCGATGAGCCAGAGCATCTTCCAGCGCCCGGCGAGCCCCAGCGAGCGCCGGCGCGCGATCTTCGTCCAGTCGTCGACGAAGCCGATCGCCGCGCAGCCGAGCGTGACGAAGAAGGCGGTCAGCGCGGGGAGCGTGTGCTTCGAGAAGGCGAGGAACGGAATCGCCATCGCGAGCATGATCAGGAGGCCGCCCATGGCGGGCGTGCCGCGCTTCACCACATGGCCCTGCGGGCCGTCCTCCCGGATCTGCTGGCCGAACTCGTTGCGGCGCAGGAACTCGATGAACTTCGGTCCGGCCACGATCGAGATGACCATGGAGATGAGCCCCGCCAGAAGGACCTGAACCACGCGCGGACCCTAGCCTTAGGCCGGGACGACGGCGACGGCTTCCGCGATCGCCTCGAGCCCCATGGCGCGCGAGCCCTTCACGAGAACGCAGTCGCCCGGCTGCAGGAGTTGCCGTAGCGCGGTCAGTCCCGCCTCGACGCTGGGCGCCCACCGCACCGTCGGCACCCCGCGCGCACCCTCGACGTAGGCGCGCGCGAGCGGTCCGACCGCCACGAGCACCTCCACGCCGACCCGTGACACTGCGGCCCCGACCTCCCGGTGGTATGCCGAGCCCCCCGGCCCGAGCTCGGCCATGTCGCCCAGCACGGCTACCTTGCGCCGGTCGCCGGCGCGCTCGGCGAGGTGGTCGAGCGCAGCGAGCATCGAGAGCGGGTTCGCGTTGTAGCAGTCGTTGATGAGGGTTCCGCCCTCCGGGAGCGAGATCTCTTCTCCGCGAAGGCGCGAGAGCTGCACCTTGCGCGCACCCCGGCCCGCCTTGCCCAGTGGAAGCCCGAGCGCGTGGTAGGCGGCGAGGGCGGCGAGGGCGTTCATGGCGTTGTAGCGGGACGAGAAGCTGAACTCGAGGCTCAGCGCGCGGCCGAACGCCGAGACCTTGAGCCGCGCACTGTCGTCGTGGGCGGCAAAGGACGTGAGTGTGACGTCGCCCCCTTCCCCGAAGCGGTAGACCTGGAGGTCGTCGCGTCCGAGGTACGGCTCGAGGTAGGGCGCGTCCGCCGGGACGACAGCCGTCCCGCCTGCGGGCAGCGCGTCGATGAGCTCGGCCTTCGCCTGCGCGACGCGCTCGACGCTTCCGAGGAGCTCGAGATGGACGGGCCCCACGGACGTGATGATGCCGACGTCAGGCCGGGCGACCGCGCAGAGCTCGGCGATCTGGCCGACGCCTCTCATCCCCATCTCCAGGATCGCGATCTCGGTGTCCGGCTCCAGACGGCAGAGGGTCAGCGGGAGGCCGACCTCGTTGTTCTGGCTCCCCTCGGCGGCAATCGTGTGCGCGTGCGGTGCGCAGAGCGCAGCGAGGATGTCCTTCGTCGACGTCTTCGCCGTCGAGCCTGTGACGGCGACGACATTAGCCTTGCTGCGGCTTCGGACCTCCTGCGCGATCGCAGCGAGAGCGGCGAAGGCATCGTCAGGAAGAAGCGCTGCCACCGCGCCCTGCGCGAGCGCCTCGTCCGCGTACTCGGCTCCCCGCCCGACGGCGACGAAGAGGTCACCGGGCTCGACGCGGCGAGAGTCGATGCTGAGCCCGGTCGCCTCGCCGGCTTCCGGGGCGCGGCGAAGCTCGCCCGGCGCAAGGCGTTCGATCTCGTCGAGAGCGACCGGTATCACGTCCGGGCTGCGAGACGCCGGAGCGCTTCGCGGGCGACATCGCGGTCGTCGAACGGAATCGTGCCCTCGGCGAACTCCTGTCCCTGCTCGTGGCCCTTGCCGGCGATCACGACGACGTCGCCCTCTTCCGCGCGCTCGAGCGCTCCGGCAATGGCCCGTTCGCGGTCGGGCTCGACCTCTGGGTCGCCGGTCATGCCGGCCAGGATCTCCTCGATGATCGCCTGAGGATCTTCGCTCCGCGGGTTGTCGGAGGTCACGATCGCGGCATCCGCGAGACGCGACACCACCTCCCCCATCAGCGGCCGCTTGGCCCGGTCGCGGTCTCCGCCGCAGCCGAACGCGCAGATGAGACGGCCGGCCGTGATGCTCCGGGCCTCGGTGAGGACGTTCTCGAGGGCCTCGGGCGTATGGGCGTAGTCGACGAGGACAGTGAATGGCTGGCCCTCGTCGACGGCCTCGAAGCGGCCCGGGACGCCGGCGACGTGCGCGATGCCGGCCGCGATCGACTCCGCGTCGATTCCGAGGACGCGAGCGGCCTGCACCGCGCCGAGGACGTTCTCGACGTTGAAGCGCCCGCGCAGCCGCGTTTCCACCTGGATGCCCGCGACCGCGAAGCGCGCCCCGGCCGCCGTGACCTCGAGGCTCTCGGCGTCCGCAAGGCTGAAGGTGACCGGCTCCTCACCGAGGGCGCGCAGCTCATTCGCGAGGTGTCGCCCGTACGGATCACCCACGTTCACGACCGCCGGGGGGCGGCGACCGTCGGCGTCCGGCTCCGTGAAGAGGCGCCGCTTGGCGTCGAAGTAGGCCTCGAGCGTGCCGTGGAAGTCGAGATGATCCTGACTCAGGTTGGTGAAGACGAGGACGGCGAAGCGGATGCCGAGGAGCCGTTTGAGGGCCGAGCCGTGCGACGTGGCCTCCATCGCGCAGCTCTTGTCACCCGAGTCGAGCATCTCGCGCAGGAGGCGCTGAACGTCGATTGCCTCGGAGGTCGTGCGCACGGCCGCGCGGCGCTCGCCGCCGACCCGGTTCTCGATGGTGCCGAGGAGTCCCGGGCGGCGGCCGGCGGCGGCCAGGATCGCAAAGAGAAGGAAGGCTGTGGTCGTCTTCCCGTTCGTCCCCGTGACGCCCGCGACCTGAAGCTCGTGCGTCGGGTACCCGAAAAAGGCGTCCGCCGCGACGGCCATGGCCTCACGAGCGTCGCCGACGACGAGCTGTGGGACAGCGAGGGCGAGCTCGTGCTCGACGATAAGCGCCCCCGCGCCCGAGGCGAGAGCCTGCGGCGCGAAGTCGTGGCCGTCCGCCTTGAGGCCGGGCACGCAAACGAAAAGGGCCCCGGGCGTCACGTGGCGCGCGTCGTACGCGAGTTCCGTGACGTCGACTGGGGCCGGGTTCGCCGTTCGCTCGGCGCGGACGGCCTGGGCCAGAAGCTCGAGCTCGATAGTGAGGATTCTACCAGCGGCCCTGGGTGCCTCCTCCTGCGCGGGCGCCGTCAAAACGGCCCTTTTGCACGCTTATTTCACACTCCGCGCGCCACCCGCGCGCCGCGCAGCGATAGGCTTGAAGTGGAGGGAGGCCCGCGGCGGCCCCGGGGTCAATCCGGTGGAATCTCGAGGTATTGGAGGGCAAACTTCGCGATCTCTGCGAACGCCGGCGCCGCCACCACGCCGCCCCAGATCGCGCCCCTCGGCTCGTCCACGGTGACGAGGATCACGAGCCGCGGATCCTTCGCTGGCACGAACCCGACGAACGACCCCACGTAGGCGGAGGTCGAGTAACCGCCCGAGGCATCGGGCTTCGCGGCGGTTCCCGTCTTGCCGGCGATCCGGTACCCGGGCACCTGCGCCTCCATCCCGGACCCTTCCTCCACCACCTCGCGAAGCATGCCCCGGACCTGCTTCGAGGTCTTGCGCGACAGAATCCGGCGCCGCACCTCCCGCACCTCGCGACCGCCGCCGACCCGCTCGACAAGGTGCGGCTGGACCCAGATCCCCTTGTTCGCGATCGCTCCGTAGGCAGCGACCATCTGCATTGGAGTGACGGCGATGCCCTGCCCGATCGGCACGTTCCCGATCGTCGAGCCCGACCACTTCTCCGGGCGCAGGACGATCCCCTTGCTCTCTCCGGGGAAGTCGACGCCGGTGGGGCGGCCGAAGCCGAACCGGCGAATCCACTGGGTGATGCGGTCCCTGCCGAGCGCCTCGGCGATCGTCACGACGCCCACGTTCGAAGAGCGCGACAGGATGTCGTCGGTCGTCATCGTCTGCGTCCCGCGCAGCTCGGCGTCGTGGATCTTGCGGTCGGCCACCTGGATCGAGTACGGGAGCGTGAACCTCGACGAGGGCGTCACGAGCCCGGTCTCGAGCGCTCCCGAGATGGTCACGATCTTGAAGGTCGATCCCGGCTCGTAGGTGTCGGTCACGGCTCGATTCCGCAGGCGGTCCTGGGCAACTCGGGGGAAGCGGTTCGCGTCGTAGCCGGGCTCGACGGCGAGGGCGAGGATGCCGCCCGTCTGGGGGTCCATCACGACCGCGCTCGCCGCCTTGGCGGCCCAGCGCTCGCGGGTCTCGCGCAGCACCCGCTCCACCTGGCCCTGGATCGAGTGGTCGATCGTGAGATAGACGTCCTTGCCGTCCTTGCCCGGCTTCGAATCGACCACCTCGAGCGTGCGACCGAACGGATCCTTCACAACCGTTTTCTCGCCGCGGCTTCCGGTCAGCGTCTTGTCCAGCTCGAGCTCGAGCCCTGCGAGCCCCTTGTTGTCGACGCCTGCGTAGCCGAGCACGGACGCGCCCACACGGCGCTGGGGGTAGATCCTGCGCTCCTCGGGATAGAAGCCGAGCCCCGGGATCTTCCGGCGCTGGAGGGCCTCAGCCCCTTCCGGACCGGCCTGCCGCTGCACGTAGACGAACCCGTTCGAGCGGTCAGCGAGAACGGGGTAAACCTCGTCGGCCTCCAACCCGAGGTCTCGCTCGACGGCGAGCGCGGCAGCGCGAGGATCGGTGACCTGGCGGGGGTTCGCGTACACCGTGATTGCGCGTGATCCGATAGCGAGCTCGACGCCCAGCCGGTCGTAGATCGTGCCCCTGTGGGGCGGCACCGCCACGGTCTCGCGGTGCTGACTCGTCCCGAGGCTGCCGAGCGCCTGCGCGCGGACGGCCTGAAGCCACCCCGCGCGGAGAAGCGCTAGCGCGAAGACGGCCGCAAAGATCGCGACCAGAAGACGGATGCGCCGGTTCGCGACCCGCGTGGACATTCCCTACCTGCGGCGGTGCCTGAGCTCGAGGTACGTGGTCGACTCCGGCGCACCGAGGCCGAGGGTGCCGGTGGCGACCTGCTCGATACGACCGGCGGCGGCCGCGGTCGAGAGCTGAGACTGGAGGTCTTCGCGCTGGGAGACGAGCCGGTCCCGTTGCCCGTCGAGCTGCTCGACCTGCATGTTGAGGCGAAGGACCGCCACGTTCAGCGCGACGATGCCGGCGAGAAGCGTCGCGACCACCCCGATCCAGAGCACGCCGCCCGCAACGCGGGGGCGGGCCTTTGCTCTGGGTCGCGACTGCGGGCGAGGGCGCGCCGGCGGCCGCTGCTCGCGCGCCGGTGCGCGGCGCGGCTTCGCCGGGGCGTAGGCACGTGCGGTAGCGGGCGCGAAGCTCGCCATCAGGCCTCTCCCACCTTCACGGCCGCCCGGAGCCTCGCCGAGGCGGAGCGCGGGTTCTCCGCGGTCTCCTGAGGAGAGGGGCGCACGGCCTTGCGCCTGAGCAGGCGCAGGGTCGGCTCCTTTCCGCAGACGCAGATTGGAAGGTCGGGCGGGCACGTACACCCACGCGCCTGGGCGGCGAAGAACCGCTTGACGATCCGGTCCTCGAGCGAATGGAAGCTGATGACGCAGATGCGGCCCCCCGGCCGCAGCATCTCGAGGGCTGCCGGAAGCGCGCGCTCGAGCGACTCGAGCTCGTCGTTGACGGCGATCCGAAGCGCCTGGAAGACGCGCTTGGCCGGGTGGCCGTCACCGAAGCGGCGGGGCGCCGGGATCGCAGACTTGATCACGTCGACGAGCTCTCCCGTGCGCTCGAAGGGGCGCTCGCCTCGGCGACGAACGATCGCCTGTGCGATCTGCCGCGCGAACCGCTCTTCTCCGTAGCGCCGGAAGATGACGGCGAGCTCGCGCTCGTCCCAGTCGTTGACGACGTCCTGGGCGCTGAGATCCCCCGCCGGGTCCATGCGCATGTCGAGCGGCGCGTCGACCGCGTACGAGAACCCTCGATCGGGACGGTCGATCTGCATGCTCGAAACACCGAGGTCGAGGAGGATCGCGTCGGCTTCGACGCCGTTCGAGGCAAGCTGCGTGAGCACGACCGAGAACTCGCCGCGCAGGAAGCGCGCCTGCACGTTCGATTCCCGCTCGAAGCGCTCGAAGAGCGGGCGCACCGAGGCGTCCCGGTCGATCGCGATGAAGCGACCCTTCCCCTGCAAGTCTGCCGCCAGCGCGCGGGCGTGGCCCCCGGCGCCGAAGGTCGCGTCGACGACGGTGTCGCCTGGGACGACGGCCAGGAGCTCTCGCACCTCGTCCGCGAGGACGGGGACGTGCTCAATCCTGCTTCGCTGCAAGGCGCTCGGCAACAAGCTCAACACTCCCTTCCACCTCTTCGAGCTGCTTCCGCCAGGCGGCCCGGTCCCAGATCTCGACGTGGTCCCGGATCCCGGCGACGACGACCTCGCGCCCGAGGCCCGCGTGCTCGAGCAGCGCGGGCGGCACCATCACGCGCCCCTGCTTGTCGAGCTCGGTCTCGGCTGCGCCTGCGAACATGAAGCGGCTCATCTGCCGGGCCTCGCGGCTGAAGGGGTTGAGCCCCTCGAGTTGCGCGGCCACGAACCCGTCCCAGCCGTCGCGCGTGAACACGAAGAGGCATCCGTCGAGCCCGCGCGACACGACCACGCCGCCGCCGAAGGCCTGGCGAAACTTGGCCGGAAGGGTGAGTCGATTCTTGTCATCGAGGGTGTGGTCGAATTCGCCGAGTAGCATCGAACCGCCTGTGGTGTGATCCCCACTTCGTCCCACTGTAAACCACAATCCCCCACTTAGCAACCCCTGAGTCCCACAGAGGAGGACCTCATGGACGTCAGCGTCAGCCGGGAAGAGCTGGCCGAGCTGCTGCGCGAGGCCGAGCGCGACCACGGCGAGCACGAGCGCGAGCTCGGCAGCCGGGACGACGACTGGCCCGCCTGGTATGCGGGCTACATCCTCGACCGCCTCTCGAAGACCTAACTCGGGGCGCCGTGCGCGCCGGGCCGCGCGAGTGCGGCTGCGCCCAGCCGGGCCGCGAGCGCGAGCGCGCCCTCGACGCTCTCGCGCCCGGCGAGGCCGTACGTGAGGCCTGCGGCGAAGCTGTCGCCCGCTCCGTAGCTATCCGATACCTGCCCGGGAACCGGAACGGCGTCGTAGTGGCGAAGCGGGCCGTCTGCGACCGCATACGCGCCCCCCTGATCGCCCGCGGTCGCGACCTCGAGCCGTGGCGGCGGGTCGAGGTCGCCCGGGCGGTAACGCTCGCCCTCGTCACTTCCGCTGCGGACGAGAGCGTCGAGCTCGACACGAGCTTCCTCGAGTACTCGCAGCGACCGCGCCGTGGCGACGAGAACCTTCGCGGCGCGCGCGGCCTTGACCGCCGCGACGTCGCCGCTCACGAAGTAGACGGCGTCTGCCTCCGCGAGCTCGTCCCAGGGAAGCTCGTCGCTGCCCAACGGGCCGAGGCGCTCGCCGATGACCGTGATCGTGCGCTCTCCATCCGAGTCGATGTAGGTGAAGCCTCGACGTTGCGGTGCGTGCCGGACAGCCGCATGGACGACGACTCCGAGCTTCGCAAGCTCTGGCGCGATCCGCTTGCCGAGCTCGTCGTCCCCGACTGCGGTGAAGAGGACGCTCTCGCCCGCGAGCCGTGCGAGCTGGACTGCTGCGACCGCCCCGCCGCCGGCCGGCTCCGCCCAGACCTCGTCGGCGTGGACGATCTCGCCGCGGGCCGGGACGTGATCGACGCGCAAGAACTCGATCCACTCGACGTGACCGACGACGGCGACCCTCACCGCGCCAGTCTCACATCTCGACGACGCCGAGCGTTACAACAGATGATGAACGCCGTGGCGTTACCACCCTTCGAGCGCTTCTACGAAGAGCACCGAGACGAGATCTACGGCTACCTCCGGCGGCTCGTCGGCGGACAGGCGGCGGACGACGCATTCCAGGAGACCTTTCTGCGCGCGCTAAAGGGCTATTCCCGACTCGAACACGCGGGCCATCTTCGGGCGTGGGCGTACACGATCGCGACCCGGGTGGCCATCGACGAGCGGCGGAAACAGAGGCCGGCGGAAGCGCTCCCGGACCTGCCTGCCGAGGACGAGCGCCCGGCCTACGCGGGGCTCGACCACCTCACGGGAGACCTGCCGGTCACCGAGCGCGCCGCGGTCGTCCTTCGCTACGGCTACGACCTGCCCTACGCCCAGATCGCGACGGCGCTGGGCTCGAGCGAGGAAGCTGCCCGCCAGGCCGCTTCCTCCGGAGTCCGGCGGCTGCGAAGGAGGATGACATGACCGTTCCGACCAAGACCGACCTGGCTTTCCGGGAACGGGCCGCCGGCGAAGAGCTACTCGACGTCGCCTATGACCTGACGGACTCCCCC
>JBDTRS010000069.1:0-11678 GCA_039931575.1 Gaiellaceae bacterium | reverse complement strand
TCGTCGTCAACGACTCGACCGACTACTGGGAGGCGCACGAGCCGTTTGGCGGCGCCGCGGGGACGCGCACCGGCTGGGGCCGGATCGGCGGGCGCTACACGATGCTCGACATGACCGACCTGAAGACGGTCGTCCTGGACGTCGGCGGCCTGACGGGCCTGGACGGCGACCCCTCCCGGTCGGCGGAGCCGACCTCCGGGGACGCCTAGCCCCGCTCGCGGCAGGATGCTTCGCGCGCGGCTCTTGTCCGCACTCAACTGTGCTGTCCTGCGCGTCGCTCGCTTGCCTCCTTTGCGAGCGGCGCTCCAGACTCGTCAGGGTCGCAGGTGATCGCCTACCTCGTTCTGCTCGCCCTCGGGGCGCTCGACTCCGCGGGCTACAGCATCATCGCGCCCGTTGTCCCCGCGATCGGGGACGAGACCGGGGCCGGGCCGGGCCTCATCGGTGCGCTCGTCGCAACCTTTGCCGTCGGCCAGATAGTCAGCTACCCCTTGGCAGGCCGGCTGCTCCAGCGCCGCCGCGCGGCGCTCGTCCTCGGTGCGGGTCTCGTTCTGGCCGTCCTCGGTGACCTCGGGTTCGTCCTCGGCGGCGGGCTCGAGGTCTACTTCCCTGCCCGCTTCGTCCAGGGCGCGGGCGCGGGGCTTCTCTGGATGGGCGTGTCGTTCGCGGTGCTCGAGCGCTTTCCCGGTGAGGAATACCGGCGGCTCACGGGCATCCTCGCGGCCTACTCGGCCGGCGGGATCGCGGGACCGGCGATGGGTGCGATCGGGGGAATCCGCGGGCCGTTCCTCCTCCATCTGACGGCGGTCATCGTCCTCGCCGGCGCGCTCTTCCTTCTGCCCCCGCCCCGGGAGCGGGTGCGCTTCAGCTCAGACCGCAGCGCTCTCAGGACGCCGGCCTTCCTCCTCGCGTCGGTTGGGATCCTCCTCATCGCGGTTTCGCTCGGGACCTTCGACGGGCCGCTACCCCTCCACTTCTCGGACCAGCTCGACCAGGGCGAGATCGCGGCCCTCTATGTGGGCGCAGCGGTTGTGGCCGGCCTCTCCGCCGTCGCGGCCGGGAGGATGGCGCCCCTTCCGATCCTGCTCGCCGCCGCTGTGATCCTGCCCGCAGCGATCACGCTCGCGGGCGTGAGCAACACGGTCGCGCTCTGGGTTCTCCTCGGTGCGGCGGTCGGTGTCGGCATCGGGATTGGAGAGTCCGGCGCGCTCGGGATCCTCCTCGAGAGCATCGGGACCGACCGGATGGTGCTCGCGATGGTCGTCTGGTCACAGGTGTGGGCGATCGGCTACCTTGCCGGGCCGGCGGCCGGCGGAGGGCTGGCCGAAGCCTTCGGATTCTGGGCGCTCGGCCTCGCTCCGCTCGCGGTAGCCCTCCTCGTGGCGGCGGCATTCGTGGCGACATTTCGCAGCCGCGCTGGCGTTTAGGCGCAAAGCTCGAGTGGGAGGTCTTAGGCGCGCGCGGGCTCGAAGCGCAGCTTGGCGAGCTTGAGGTCGTCCGGGATCTGCGTCGGATAGCTCTTCGTCAGGCAGGCTCGGCAGAAGGTCCCTTCCGGCCGACGCGTCGAGTCCTGCAGCCCTTCGAGCGAGAGGTAGGCGAGGCTCGTGGCTCCGATCGCCTCACGCACCTCGTCCACTGAGCTTCCGGCCGCGATCAGTTCGTCCTCGTTGGCCATGTCGATCCCGTAGAAACACGGGGAGACGATCGGCGGCGAGGACACGCGCACGTGCACTTCGCGCGCTCCTGCCTCGAAGAGCATCGCCACGATCCGGCGCGTCGTCGAGCCGCGTACGATCGAGTCGTCGACCACCACGAGGCGCTTGCCGGCAACCTCGGCGAGCGGATTGAACTTCGTCTTGATGCCGTGCTCGCGGAGCGCCTGGTCCGGTTGGATGAAGGTGCGGCCGACGTAGCGGTTCTTGATCAGCCCTTCCGAAAACGGGGTCCCGCTGGCCCGCGCGAAGCCGATCGCCGCAGGCGTTCCCGAGTCCGGCACCCCCAGCACCAGGTCGGCCTCGACCGGTGCCTCCACGGCCAGGCGCTCGCCCATGCGAACGCGCGCGCCGTGGAGCTCGACGCCGCGGAGCTTTGAGTCTGGCCGTGCAAAGTAGATGAACTCGAAGATGCAGAGCGAGCCTGCGCCGGCGGGCTCGACAGCCTGGATGAAGCGGTAGCCGTCATCGTCGATGACGACCATCTCGCCGGGAGCGAGCTCGCGTACCGGATCGGCGCCGAGGAGGTCGAACGCGCAGGTCTCCGATGCCAGCACCCAGTCGTCCTCGAGGCGCCCGAGCGCGAGCGGGCGGATGCCGTCGGGATCGCGGAAGCCGACCAGCTTGCCTTCGGAGAGAAGGACGGCCGAGAAGGCGCCCTCGATCTTCGCCATCGTGGCGGCGATCGCCTCTTCGAGCGGACGCTCGTCACGCGCGATCAGGGCGGCGATCACCTCGGTGTCCGAGGTCGAGCGGAGGCGAGCGCCGTCCGCAAGGAGCTCTGAACGGAGCCGGCTCGTGTTCGTGAGGTTCCCGTTGTGTCCGAGCGCGACCGTGCGCGCCTCGCCCTGCTGGACGATCGGCTGCGCGTTCGCCCAGTGGGTCGAGCCCGTCGTCGAGTAGCGGGCGTGCCCGACGGCGACCTGACCCGTGAGCCCGCGGAGCTTCTGCTCGCTGAAGACCTGGGTGACGAGGCCCATGTCTCGAAGCGCGGTCACCCGGCCTTCGTCCCAGACCGCGATCCCGGCCGACTCCTGCCCACGGTGCTGGAGCGCGAAGAGGCCGAAGTACGTGAGGCGCGCGACGTCCCGGTCCGGAGCGTGGATGCCGAAGATGCCGCACATCAGCGCTCTCCGTAGGCGGTTGCGAGGTCGTCCAGGCTGAGGCCGAAGAGCCGGTCGCCGCCGGCGACGCCGATCTGGCGGTGCGGCATCCCCTCGAGCGCCGACTCGTCGTCGGGAGAACAGGCGACGACCGCCTGGCCTCCCCCTTCGCCGAACCAGTCGACCGCGTCGCCCTCGAGCTCGACCCGAGCCCCGAGCCCTGACCAGAGCGCGAGCTCGGCGAGCGCGACGGCCAGGCCACCCTCTGAAGCATCGTGCGCGCCCGTCAGCACCGGCGCGGCCCTCCAGAGCACGCGTGTGAGCGCAGCCTCGGCCGCGAGCTCGGGCCGCGGCGGGCGCCCCGCCGGCCCACCGAGGAAGCGGGCCTGATACTCGGATCCGTCGAGGCTGAGCTCGGGCGCGCCGACGACGTAGACCGCATCGCCCTCCCGCCAGCGGTCCGGCACGAGCCGGACGTCGGCCACCAACCCGACGCAGCCGACCGTGGGTGTCGGGAAGATCGCCCTCCCGTCCGTCTCGTTGTAGAGGGAGACGTTGCCCGAGACCACGGGGATGGCGAGCGCTTCGCAGGCCTCGGCCATTCCCTCGATCGCTTCGGTGAGCTCCCAGGCGATCTCCGGCTTCTCGGGATTCCCGAAGTTGAGGCAGTCCGTGACGGCCAGCGGCCGGCCCCCCGCGCACGCCACGTTCCGCGCCGCTTCGAGGACGGCGAGCGCGCCACCGCTTCGCGGGTCGAGATAGGCCACCCGGCCGCTCCCGTCGAGCGAGACGGCCAGCCCCCGGTGCGAGGGCCGCAGGCGGAGCACCGCGGCGTCGAGACCGGGGCGGCGAACGGTGCGCGAGCCGACCATATGGTCGTAGCGCTCGTAGACGCGGGCCCGGCTGCGAATGTTCGGCGCGGCGAGCAAGTCGAGCAACTCGGACGGCTCCGCCTTGATCGGCCGGTGGTCGATCGGCTCAGCGAGAGCGCGCGGCCGTATCTCGAGCCGGTAGCGCGGGGCCTCGTCGGTGAGGAACTCCGCGGGAACCTCGCCGACGACCTCGTCGTCCCAGAAGGCCCTCAAAACGCCGGAGCCGGTGACGACGCCGATGTCGGCGCACTCGAGCTCCCAGCGTGCGCAGACCGCAGCGACCGCGTCGAGCCTGTCGGTCACGCACACCATCCGCTCCTGGCTCTCCGAGATCATCACCTCGACAGGCTCCATGTCCGGCTCGCGGAGCGGAACGCGATCGAGGTGGACGTCGATGCCGACGCCGCCGCGGGCCATCTCCGAGAGGGAGGAAGCGAGGCCCGCGGCGCCGAGATCTTGCAGCGACTGCACGAGACGACCCTCGACCAGGGCGAGGCTCGCCTCGATCAGCTTCTTGCCGGTGAAGGGGTCGCCGATCTGGACGGTCGGGCGCTTGTCCTCGTCCTCGTCGGAGAGCTCCTGGCTCGCAAGGACGCTGGCGCCTCCGATGCCGTCGCGCCCGGTGGTCGCGCCGAAGAGGACGACGTGGTTTCCGGGCCCGCCGGCTTCTGCGCGAGTGAGGCGCTCGGTGGGCAGCAGACCCACGCACATCGCGTTGACGAGCGGGTTGGCGGCATAGGCGTCGTCGAAGACGGTGTCCCCGCCGACCGTCGGGACGCCGACGCAGTTGCCGTAGTGACCGATGCCGCCGACGGCGCGGGCGAACTCGAAGCCGGGCTGGCCAAAACGAAGTCCGTCGAGGAGCGCGACCGGGCGCGCTCCCATCGCGACGATGTCGCGCAGGATGCCGCCGACGCCCGTGGCCGCGCCCTGGAACGGCTCGACCGCGGAGGGGTGGTTGTGGCTTTCGACCTTGAACGCGACGGCCTCCCCCTCGCCGAGATCGACCACCCCTGCATTCTCACCGGGGCCCTGGAGAACGCCTGGGCCGTCGGTCGGGAAGCGTCTGAGCAGAAGCGCCGAGTGCTTGTAGCCGCAGTGCTCCGACCAGAGGAGCGAGAACACTGCCAGCTCGAAGTCGTTCGCCCGGCGCCCGAGCAGCATCTCGATACGGTCGAACTCCCCGTCCGTGAGGCCGAGCGCGCGGTGCAGCGGGCGATGAGCAACGGAGCTCAAGAGGCCTTCCCCACCATATCGGCTCCGGCGGAAGGCCACGAGGGCCCTCCCCGTTAATGTCTGGGCGTGCGCGGCTACGTCGTCATGCTCGGGATCCTGGCTGCCTCGTGGGGCGCGTCCTACATGTTCATCAAGGTCGCGGTCGAGGAGATCGAGCCGTCGACGATGATGTGCCTGCGGCTCCTCCTCGCCTTTGCCGCGCTCTTCCCGCTTCTCGTGGTCTCGTCGGGCTTCCGTGCGGCGGTCGCCGGCATCCGCGAGACCGGCAGGGGAGGGGCCTTCCTCGGGTTCATCAACATGGCAGTTCCCTTCACCCTCATCGCCTGGGGCGAGAAGCACGTCGACTCGGGCGTGGCGGCGATCGCGAACGCCACTGTTCCGATCTTCGTCGCGCTGCTCGCGATCCGCTACCGCCCGAGCGAACGGGTAACCGGAATGCGCCTGCTCGGGGTCGTCCTCGGTCTCGTCGGCGTGGGCGTGCTCACCGGCCTGAACCCCGACGGAGGCTGGTGGGCGATCGCAGGGACGCTCGCCGTCGTGGTCGCGTCGCTCTGCTACGCGATCGCAAACCTCTACGCGCCTGCTCGGTTCGCCGAGACCTCGCCGCTCGTCATCTCGGCGACCACGACCTTCTGGGCGACTCTCATCCTCGTTCCGGTCGCGCTCTTCCAGCTCCCCGACCACATGCCGAGCTTGAAGGCCTTAGGCTCCGTCGCCGCGCTCGGTCTGCTCGGGACGGCGTTCGCGACGCTGATCCTCTACCGCATGCTCAATACCTACGGCTCGTCTCGAACCGCGCTCGTCACCTACCTCTTGCCGCCGATGGCGCTCTTCTACGGCGTCACGATCCTCGGCGAGCAGATCCACCTGAACTCGGCGCTCGGTCTCATCCTCATCCTCGTCGGGGTCGCGCTCGGCTCCGGGTTCCTGACGTACATGCGGCGGCGGGTCAATCCGGCCGCTCCGGCGACGCCGCACGCATGAGCGACAGGCTCGCCGGCGACGGTTTCATCCTTCGTCGCGCGACGTCCGACGACCTTGACTTCATGGTCGGGCTGGCAACTCACGAGGCGGTCGAGCCATTCATGGCAGCCCTCTCGGCGCGCGATCGCGATGCGCTGGCAGCGGATGTCGAGCGCTCGCAGGCCGATCCGGATCACTTCGGGCGCTTCGTGCTGGAGGTGGAGGGCGCGCGTGCCGGCTTGCTCGCCTTCGAGGTCTCCAACAGGCGAAGCAGGATCGCGCACCTCTTCGGCCTCGTGCTCCACCCCGATTTCCGCGGCCGAGGCCTTGCCGACCGTGCCGCGCGCCTGCTCGTGCGCCACCTCGTCTTCGAGCTCGACTATCACCGGGTGGAGCTCGAGTGCTACGGGTTCAACGAGCGGGCGATCCGCCACGCCGAACGATGCGGCTTCGTCAAGGAGGGCGTGAGGCGCAGGGCCTACTGGCGCCACGGCGAGTGGGTCGACGGCGTCCTGTTCGGCCTCATCCGGGAGGATCTCGAGAAAGGGGAGGACTGATGGAGCTGATCCACACGTGCTACCGCATCACCGATCCCGAGCGGTCGGTGGCCTTCTACGAAGCCGTCGGGTTCGAGAAGCGTGCCGAGCTGCCGATCCGGGACGAGGCGGTGAACATCTTCATGGGTCTCCCGGGCGACGACGACCGGCTCGAGCTGACCTACAACTTCGGCGTCGATTCGTACGAGCTCGGGACGGGGTACGGCCACATCGCGCTGACGGTCGACGACATCGACCAGACGCTGGAACGCCTGGCCGAGCAGGGAATCGAGCCGGAACGGCCGCCCTACACCGTTCGCGAGGGCGGGAGCAGGCTCGCCTTCGTCCGTGACCCGGACGGCTACCGGGTGGAGCTGATCGATCGGGGCGGCAAGTAGGCCCTGTGCTAGCCGTCCCACGGCGGCAGCTCGAGCGCACGCTCGTACTCCGCGCGGTGGTGCACCGGCTCGCCGTGCGACACGATCACGTGCTCGAACGGAAGCTCCAAGAGCGCACGGAGCGCCGGCAGCGCCCGCTCTTCATGCCACGGCGACGACCACACGCGGAGCTCGCCGCCCGGAGCAGTGAGCGCGTCCGCGAATACGAGCGCACGTTGCTCGGGAAGCCAAAGCGGCGTCTCGTTCCGACCCCGGCCGTCGTACAGAGCGACGAGGCCGCCCGGCAGGGAGCTACCCGGCTCGATCGGCTCGAGGTCCGTCTCCGGGATGTCGTGGCGCCAGAACAGGCTCGGGCCGAACGCCCGCGCGCCGTAGCGGCGCACGAAGAGGTCGACATCGCGAACGTGGTCCGGCTTGAGTACGACGACGAGAGTCGGCGGCCGGGCATCGAGCCGCTCCCACAGCTCCGTGGCGTCATCGCGCGGCGCGATCGGGTCGAGCAGCGCGACTTCCCCCGCCGTTGCGACGCACGTCGACGCCACCAGGGGCTCCCATTCCGCTTCGGGACTCCAGTCGGGATGCTCGGCCCGCCATAGCCAGAGGCCCGGCGAGACGTCTCGGAGTTCGGACCGCATCGTGACGATTGTGTCAGCGCGAGGGCGCCCCTTCAGACGAGCAGCTAAGTCGCCGTGGGTTGAGTTCCCTTTCACATGGCAAATACCATCGCCGGCGTTATTGACTATCTGCCGGTCTAGTTTGAGGAGGCCCTAGATGCTGAGAGAGTTCCGCGATTTTCTCTTGCGCGGCAACATCGTCGAGCTCGCCGTGGCGTTCGTGATCGGAGTGGCCTTCGGCGCGCTCATCACCTCGCTCGTCGACAACCTCTTGACGCCCGTCATTGCGATGATCTTCGGGAAGCAAGACTTTGGCGAGCTGACCTTCACGATCAACGACGCCGTCTTCCGTTACGGCTCCTTCCTTACCGACCTACTCGCGTTCGTCGCTGTCGCAGCTGCCGTTTTCTTCTTCGTCGTGAAGCCGATGAACGCCTTGATGAACCGCGTCCGCTCACAGGCCGAGGAGGGCATGCCAGACGAGGAGCGCCGTCACCAGGAACTCCTCGCTGCACTCAGCCAGATGCGCTAGCCGGCCCCGGCGTACTCGCCCACGAGGACGCCGTGTCCGACCAGTGAAATCCCGTCGACACGCACGCCTGGAAGCTCCGACCAGAGGCGCGCGTACTCGAGCGACGAGTCTGAGAGCGCGTCGTCGAGGTAGAAGCGAAAGCCTCCGGGGAGCAGCGGGAGGATCAGGTGAAGGACGGCCCAGCGGGCGAAGCGGCCCCCGGCCATGCCGGGACCGTCGATGAAGACCAGGTCCGGCTGCGAGGAGCGAAGTTCCTGCGCGAGCTCCAGAGGCAGGTCGTAGGCGCTCACGGATCTCCCGGCGACATCCTTGCGGGCGAGCGGAACATGATGAACGCGGGCGACGCGGTCGAGGCCGAGCTCCTCGAGGAGCGCGCCGGACTCGGTGCAGAAGTCGGCCTCCTCCTCGATGGAGACGACGAGTGGACTCGCCCCCGGGGCATGCTCCGTCATGTAGCGCGCGAGGCACGCGGTGCTGATTCCGCTGCCGAACTCGAGCACGCGCCGCGGGGGCCGCCTCTCGATTTCGGCCTCGAGCAGGTTCATCGCCTGGGCTGAGATCGTCCAGTCGCCGAGGCGCCTCTCGGCGAGCCGCTCGGCGAGAAAGGTGTTCGTGAGCGCTGTCCCGGTGCGCACGATCGAGGCGGTGGGGAAGTTGAGCATGTTCGTCCGGCCGCCGAACCGGCGCAATCGCAAGAGAAGCGGGAGAGGGACGGGCTTCCCGTGGGCCCCGGCGCGAAGCGCGATCTTGCCGAGCCGGACGAGGACGCGCTTCGGAAGCGCGACGAGTGAGGAGACGCGGGTCGTGGCGGGGGCGAGCATAACGGCGCCATTGCGCGAGTCTGGGACAAAGGCGGCGCAGTTCGCGCGCCACGCGTGCGCATATTCGTCATAGCGTCACCTTCATGGCGAAGGCGACCACCCCGTGGGGGCAAGCCGAGGTGATCGAGGAGTTCACCGTGGCGCAGCGTGCCGGCGACAAGCGCTTTGCGACGATCGTCCAGCTCCTCGTCGACCAGAAGGGCAACGAGCTCGTCCGCTTCGCCTACTCGACCGACGGCACCGCGCGCCGTGGCCCCGTCACCCTGCGCGGTCGCGACCTCGAGCGCTTCCGCGCTGCGCTCGGGCACCACCCGGCGATCAAGGGCGCGCTCGGCATGTCCTAGCTAGTCGCGCACATAGAGCCGCTCACGGGCGGCATCGACAAGCGACGCGAGCACGAGGGCGCCGTCGCCCGAGCCCAGCAGGGGATCGACCGCGTGCTCGGGGTGCGGCATCAGCCCGAGGACGTTTCCCTCCGCGCTGACCACACCCGCAATGTCGCGCTCGGACCCGTTCGGGTTCGCCCCGGGCGCGTAGACGAGCGCGATCTGCTCCGGAGCGAGGTCGTCAGGGGCGTGGTAGCACCCTTCCCCGTGCTTCACGGGGATCACCAGCTCCTGCCCCGGCCGGCACCGGGAAGTGAAGGGGGTGTCGGCGCGCTCGACCACGACCGCGACGTCGCGGCAGACGAACTCGAGCGAAGCGTTCGGGCGGAGAGCCCCTGGCAGTAGACCGGCCTCGCACAGAATCTGAAAGCCGTTGCAGATTCCGAGCACGAGGCCGCCGTCGTCGGCAAAGGCCGTCACCGCTTGCATAGCGGGGGAGAAGCGTGCGATCGCGCCGCAGCGCAGGTAGTCGCCGTAGGAAAATCCACCCGGGAGCACGACCGCGTCGACGGTCGGAAGCTCGGCGTCGCCGTGCCAGACGAAGGCTGGATCGGCACCGAGCGCGGAGAGCGCCCACGCGGCGTCGCGATCGTCGTTCGAGCCCGGGAAGACGAGCACGGCGATTCTCGGGGCGACCTCGCTCATCCGGCGACCTCGATCTCGTAGCTCTCGATCAAAGGGTTTGCGAGCAGGCTCTCGCACATCCGCTCGATCTCGGTGCGCGCCTCGTCTGCGCTCGTCGCTTCGACGTCCAGGTCGATGACGCGCCCGACGCGCGCCTCCCCAACCGGAAAGCCGAGCTGGCGGAGCGAGTTCTCCACCGCCTGGCCCTGCGGGTCGAGGATTCCCGTCTTCGGCCTGACGAGAACGGTTGCCTTCACAGGAGCACCACCTCCGGGCGGGCGAGGTAGTCGTCGAACGAGATCCCGGTCAGGCGCTCGAAGGCCTCCACGTAGCGGGTGCGGGTGCCCGTGACGACATCCTCGGGGAGCTCTGGGCCCGGTGCCGTCTTGTCCCACCCGAGCCGCTCGCAGTAGTCGCGGACGTACTGCTTGTCGAAGGACGGCTGCGGGCCGCCCGGCTCGTACACGTCCGCGGGCCAGAAGCGGGAGGAGTCCGGGGTGAGCGCCTCGTCTGCGAGGACGAGTCCGCCCCGCTCGTCCAGCCCGAGCTCAAATTTCGTGTCGGCGATGATGACCCCTCGCTCGGCGGCGTAAGCAGACCCGAAACGGTAGAGCTCGAGCACGATGTGCTCGAGCTCGCTGAGCAGCTCGGCCCCGACGAGCTCGGCCGCCTGCTCTCGGCCGATGTTCTCGTCATGACCGGTCTGCGCCTTCGTCGAGGGCGTGAAGATCGGGCTCGGGAGGCGGTCGGACTCCCGCAGGCCGGTGGGAAGCTGATGGCCCGAGGTGGCGCCGGTCTCTCGGTAGTCCTTCCAGCCCGACCCCGCGAGGTACCCGCGCACGACACACTCGATCGGCAGCATCTCGAGGCGCTTCGCCTCTGTAGAGCGGCCGTCGGGCCGCAACGCGAGCAGGTGGTTGGGGACGATGTCGCGCGTCCGCGAGAACCAGAATCCGGAGAGTCCGGTGAGGATGCGGCCCTTGTCGGGGATCTCCGTCGGGAGCACGACGTCGAAGGTCGAGATCCGGTCGCTCGCGACGAGGAGCAGGTGCCCCGCATCGAGCTCGAAGATCTCGCGGACTTTCCCGCTCGCGACGTGGACGGCCGTCTCAGGCATGAATCGGTTCCTCCTTGGGGGTCGTCAGGGCGGACAGTCGGTCGAAGATGACGTCGATGTGCTTGAGAGCGTCTCCGAGATCGAAGGCTTGCTCGAACACCGCAGCGGGGAGATCGAGGTCGGGATCGCTCTCGAGGAGAGCGCGGAAATCGACACCATCGTCCCACGCGCGCAACGCGTTTCGCTGCACGAGCCTGTACGCCTCGTCCCGCGAGAGACCCGCTTCCACGAGTGCCAGCAGGACGCGCTGGCTGAAGACAAGCCCATGGGAGGCATCGAGGTTCGCGCGCATCCGCTGCACGTCGACGACGAGGCCCTCGACGAGCCAGGCCAAGCGGTCGAGCATGTAGTCGAGGGCGAGGAACGCGTCCGGGATGACTACGCGCTCCGCGCTCGAGTGCGAGATGTCCCGCTCATGCCAGAGCGCGACGTTTTCGAGGCCCACGAGCGCACCGGCGCGCACGACTCGGGCGAGCCCGCAGATGCGCTCGGCGACGACCGGGTTGCGCTTGTGCGGCATGGCGGAAGACCCCTTCTGGCCGCGGCCGAAAGGCTCTTGCACCTCGCGGATCTCCGTGCGCGCGAGGTGGCGGATTTCCGTCGCGAAGCGGTCGAGCGAGCTCGCACAGAGGGCGAGTGCCGAGAGGAGCTCCGCGTGGCGGTCGCGGGGGACGACCTGCGTCGCGGCCTGCTCGGCACGCAGGCCGAGGCGCTCGCAGGCGATCCGCTCCACCTCCGGATCGCCACCTCCGTAGACGCCAACC
>JBDTRS010000068.1:0-11831 GCA_039931575.1 Gaiellaceae bacterium | reverse complement strand
AATCTGGACGAGGGCACGCTCTTTCCTTCCGCGGCGCTCGAGCCGGCTCGCGATTACGAGCGTTTCGTCCGCTGGGACTTCGTGCTCGCCCAGCTCGTCATCGTCGGAGTCGTCGCCGTCTACGCACGGGTGGGCCCGCGCTTCGTGCGGGAATCCGCTGCCGGCCCGATCGGAACCGGAATGCTCCTTGCGATGCTCGGTCTCGGGTTCGTCTGGCTCCTCCAACTCCCCTTCGGGTTGGCGGAGCTCTGGTGGCAGCGCCGCCACGGCGTCACGCGTGCGAGCTATGGCGAATGGATTCTGGGGGGTTGGTTCGGCCTCGGCGGCGAGTTCCTGTTCGTCTGCCTGGCGATTCTCATCGTCGTCGGGCTCGCCGGCGCGCTCGGCGACTGGTGGTGGCTTCCGGGCGGGGCTGCGTTCGTCGGCCTGGCGACGCTCTTCGCCTTCGTCTACCCCTACCTGACCACGGGGGACAAGCCCTTGCCGAATCCGGTCCTTGCCGCCCAGGCGCGCGAATACGAGCGCGAGCTCGGCCTTGACCGGATTCCCGTGCGCGCCGCGGACGTCAGCGGGGAGACGACCGCGCCGAATGCCGAGGCGATGGGGCTGGGGCCGAGCCGGCGGGTCGTGCTTTGGAGCACCATCCTGCGCCCTCCGTTCACCCTCGAGGAGCAGGAGGTCGTGGTCGCCCACGAGCTCGGCCACCACGCGCGCAAGCACATCCTGAAGGGCGTCGGCTGGTACGCGCTCTTCGCCATTCCGGGGGCGTTCGTCATCGCCCGGGTGACGAAGCGGCGCGGCGGGATGCAGCGCCCGGAAGCGGTTCCTCTCGGCCTCCTTGTCCTGGTCGTTCTGTCCATTCTCGCGCTTCCCCTGCAGAACGTAATCACCCGGCACATGGAGGCCGAGGCCGATTGGGTGGCCTTGAACCTGACGCGCGACCCAGCCGACGCCGAGGGCCTCTTCAAGGGCTTCACACAGGCGGCCTACGCAGACCCCGACCCCCCGACCTGGTCGTTCATCCTCACGGAGAGCCACCCGACGGTGCTGCAGCGCATCGAGATGGCACGGGCATGGGGCATCCGCGAAGGGTCGGGGCCCTAAGAGCCCTAAGGGGCCATTGGTACGCTCTCAGCGTGGCACGATCTGTGATTGTCTCGGCCGTCCGGACCCCCTTCGGGAAGCTCAGCGGCGCGCTCAAGGGCTATGAAGCGCCCCAGCTCGGGACGATCGCGATCAGGGGCGCCCTCGACCGCGGTGGGATCGAAAACGACGAGGTCGAGTACGTGATCATGGGCGAGGTGCTGCAGGGTGGCGCCGGCCAGGCTCCGGCCAGGCAGGCTGCCGTGGGCGCCGGCCTTCCGGTGGAGGTGCCCGCGGACACGATCAACAAGGTCTGCGCCTCGAGCATCCGCGCCGTCGAGATGGCCGATCAGATGATCCGGGCGGGCGACCACGACGTCATTGTCGCGGGCGGGATGGAGTCGATGTCGAACGCCCCGTACATCCTCAAAAAGGCGCGTTTCGGCTACCGGATCGGGGACGGCGTGCTGATCGACTCGATGATCTACGACGGGCTCACGTCCACCTTCGACGGCAAGCACATGGTCGAGCAGGCCTCCTTCGTCGCCCGCGAGCTCGGGATCGGCCGCGAGGATCAGGACCGCTGGGCGTTGCGCTCGCACGAGCGCGCCGTCCACGCGATGGACAACGGCCTCTTCGACGACGAGCTCGTCTCCGTCGGAGAGGTCATCGCCGACGAGAACCCTCGCCGCGACACCTCGTTCGAGAAGCTCTCGAGCCTCAAACCGGTCTTCGACCCGGAGGGAACCACGACCGCCGGGAACGCGCCGGGGGTCAACGACGGCGCCGGCGCGCTCGTCGTCACGAGCGAGGAGTACGCGCGGAAGCGTGGGCTCGAGGTCCTCGCCACGATCGTGTCGCAGGCCTATGTCGCGGACGAACCCGCCTACCTCGCACGTACGCCCGCCAAGGCCGGTGCTCGCGCGCTCGCCAAGGCCGGGAAGGGCATCGAGGACGTCGAGCGCGTCGAGCTGAACGAAGCATTCTCGTCGGTCGTCCTCCATTCGGCCGGCCTGCTCGGGGTAGATCCGGAGCGGGTGAACGTCAACGGCGGTGCCGTCGCGCTCGGGCACCCAATCGGCGCTTCCGGAGCCCGCATCCTCGCCACGATGATCCATGAGCTGCGCCGAAACGGCGGCGGGCTCGGTCTTGCGGCGATCTGCTCGGGCGGCGGCGGCGGCGACGCCATTCTGGTCGAAGTCTGAGCTTGCGGTTCGAGCATGTCCTCGTTGTCGGCGCCGGCCAGATGGGCGGTGGCATCGCGCAGGTCGTCTCGGCCTCCGGCCGGCGCGTCTCCCTCTACGACGCCGCCCCGGGCGCGGTCGAGCGCGGGCTCGCGACGATCGAGAAGAGCGTCGCGAGGATGGCTGCGAAGGGAGCCGACATCTCGGCCGAGGACGTGCTCGGGCGGATCGCGCCCTCCGGGTCGATCGTCCCGGCCGATCTCCTTATCGAGGCCGTGGTCGAGGATGCCGCAGTGAAGGAGCAGATCTTCCGCGACGCCGATGCCGTGCTTCCCCCCGAGGCCATTCTCGCCTCCAACACATCGTCGATCCCGATCGCCTCCCTGGCTCGAGCCACGGGCCGTCCGGAGAACGTGATCGGGATGCACTTCTTCAACCCCGTGCCGGTGATGGCGCTCGTGGAGGTCGTGAGCGCGAAAGAGACTTCGGCCGAGACGCGAGCGGCGATCGTCGGCCTTGCCCGCGAGCTCGGGAAGACACCCGCGGAGGCGAACGACTTCCCCGGGTTCGTGTCGAACCGGATCCTGATGCCCTACGTGAACGAGGCGGTCTGGGCCCTGCATGATGGAGTCGCCGAGCCTGAGGCCATCGACACGATCGCCAAGCTCGGGTTCAACCATCCCATGGGGCCGCTCGCGCTGGCCGACCTGATCGGTCTGGACACGTGCGTGGCGATCCTCGAGGTGCTGCGCGACGGGCTGGGGGACTCGAGGTACGAACCGTGCCCGCTCCTCCGCGAGCATGTGGCCGCGGGCCGTCTCGGACGCAAGTCCGGGGCCGGTTTCTACCTCTACGCCTGACGTCACCTTTTCGCGGGATCGCTCGGACGCGCGGCGCGGTCGATCTATTTGTGGCATGCGACGCGTACTCGCAGCGGCCCTCACCCTGACGGCGCTCCTTGCTTCGGGCTGCTCGGGTGTGGACGCCGAGAAGGCCCAGGCGCTTCTCGACCAGTCCACGCAGGCGATGGCGAACGTGAAGTCCGTTTCCTTCGCCATGCGCATGTGGACGTCCGGCGGGCCCGAGGGAACCGATGTCGTCGTCCTCATGCACGGCGGCGGCTACAACAAGGGCAAGCACAAAGGGGACTCGATCGTGACCATCACGGGCCTGCCCGGCGTCGGCGACCTCAGCGTCGCCACCCGCGGCGGGCACGCCTACGTGCGGGCCGGCGGTCGCTGGACGAGCATGCCCATGCCGGCCGGCGCCGGTAGTTCGAGCGCCCTGGCGGGCTTCGACCTCGCCGCCTACGTGACGCAGGTACGGGTCGAGGAAGGCGTCATGGTCGAGGGGCAGCTCATGTCCCGCATCACCGGCACGATCGACACGGCAGCAGCGCTCAAGGGAATGTTCGCGAGCCTCGGGGCCGTCAGCGGCGGTGCGCTTCCCGATGTCTTCGACAGCTTCGACGACACGCGCGCTGTGCTCTATGTCTCCGAGACGACCCACCTGCCGATGCGCACGCTGGTGGACATGCCCGTCAAGCTCGCCGGCGAGAAGATCACGCTGCACATGGACATCGTCATCACGGCCGTGGACGAGCCGGTCGCGCTTCCCAGCCCGGGCTAGCCGGGGGCGCCCCGGGGCGCATCTATACTCGCCGCTGGATGGAGAGCGCCTGCGCGTGAGGAATCGGGACGAGCCGGTCCGCCTGACGAAGATCTACACGCGCGGCGGCGACAAGGGGGAGACGAGCCTCGGCGACGGAAGCCGCGTTCCCAAGACTCACCCGCGCCTCGAGGCCTACGGGACGGTCGACGAGCTCAACTCGTTCCTCGGGCTTGCCCTCGCCGCATCCGACCTTCCGGGCGAGTTCCGGCCATGGCTCGAACGGGTTCAGAACGACCTCTTCGACCTCGGCGCCGATCTGTCCGTGCCGCTCTCCGACGAGCGCGAGCGCCTTCGTGTGGTGCAGGAGCAGGTTGACTTCCTGGAGGGGCTCTGCGACCAGGTCAACGAGCGCCTCGAGCCGCTCAAGAGCTTCGTCCTCCCAGGCGGCGGCGAGGCCGCGCTGCGCCTGCACGTCGCTCGCTCCGTCTGCCGGCGTGCGGAGCGCGCTGCGGTCGGTCTGGCCCAGGCTGAAGACGTGAGCCCGGTGGCGCTCTCCTACCTGAATCGGCTCTCCGACCTGCTCTTCATCCTCGCGCGGGCGGCCTCGAGCGGCGAGGAGCGGCTCTGGAAGCCTGGGAGCTCGCGCTAGCGGCGTTCTAGCGTCCGGCCAAGCCGCCGAGACGGCGGAAGGCGGAGAGTGCGCTGCGAGCGACGCGCTCGTCCCAGAAGAGGATCTGGCCCGCCTGCGCGCCCGCTTGCTGAAGCTGCGGCATGCTCTTGCGGGCACGGAACGCGAGGCCGGCGCCGGCCGCGAAGAGCGTCCCCAGAAGCGCGAGCCCGAGGGCGCGCCGTCCGCCCGACGAGCGCTTCTGGGTGAAGCTCTCGGGACTGCCGACCCTCGCCTCGTCAGGAGCGGGACCGGAGCTCTCGCCGCCGCCCGAAGACGAGCTCGGGGTGGACGGGAGCGGGGTCGCCGAAGGTGGATAGACCGGCGTGCTCGAAGGGGTGGTGGTCGGCCCGTAGTAGTAGCCCGTGCCCGAACCGCCGGAGCCCGACCCGCCGCCGCTGGCCGCGCGCGCGGCTCCCTTCGAGAGGGAGAGGGGGACGGCGGTGCCCTTGGCGACGAGCCCGCTCTTACCGGCGCTGACAACGCTTCCGCTCGGGACCGACGACGAGAAGACGTAGGTGATCTTGCCGGTCTTGAGTCCGCGCTTCGTGAGGGCCGACTTCGCCTTCGCGAGCTTCAGGTTCGTGACAGCCGGGACGACGACGAGGGACTTCGTCTTCAGGCTGACGTTGCTCGCCTCATCTCGCGCGGCGACCTGGAAGGCCCGCGCGTCCGACGTCTTGAACGTGCCGACGGTGTACGAGCGCGCCGACGCCGAGAGCGTCTTCACCAGCCGCCCGTTCGCGTAGACGAGGTAGGCGTTCACACCCTCGTTGTCGGACGCCGCGCCCCACTTGAGGACGAGCTTTCCGTTCGACTTCGAGCCCGTAAAGGACGTGGGCCGCGTTGGAGCCTCGACATCGCGGAGGAGCCCGAAGGCGCCCGCCTTGAGCGTGAGCACGTGCACCTGCGAGCCACTGACGTAGTACCCGCTCTGCCAGCCCGTCGGGAGCGAAGTGCCGCTGGGGATGCGCGCGATCCTGCTCCACGCCCCGCCTGCGTAGGAGGCCGGGATCACGGGGCTGGAGCCCTTGGCGATCGAGATGTCGAGAGCCTTGTCGAAGCTCGTGATTCCGCCGCCCGCGAGCGCCCAGAATGCGGAGACCGTGTACAGGTCGGTGGCGCCGGCCAGCCCACCGGTGGCCGCGGGGGCCGGAGCGGGGTCGGCGCGGAAGACGGCCCAGTCACCGGAAGCTCCGCCGCTCCAGGCGTTCGCCGGCACGAGCACCTGCACGTCGCCGTTCGCCGTCGTGAGCTGCATCTGCTCGCCGGCGACGGAGTTCTTCTCGACGTAGGGATAGTCGCTCGTGGCGCCGCTCCAGACCGTGAAATGGAGCAGGAACGGCGTCGTCTGGCTGTCGAGGCCCTCGAGGGAGCCCGAGATCGTGTGGGGGCCTGCCGCGAGCGGGCCCGTGCTGAAGGTGACGCCGCTTCCCGACAGGCTGATCCCGACCGGCGCTCCGTCCAGCTTCGGGTTCTGGATGCTCGCCAGGGCCAGGGTGGCCGTCAGCGAGGCAGAGGAAGCGGAGGCAACGGTCGCGCCGTCCGTGGGGGTCGTGGAGGCGAGGGCGGGCGCCGGCGAGCCACCGACGAGGACGGCGTCCCAATCGAAGGTGATGCTTGTAGAGGCGCCCTGGTACGCGTTCTCTGCACCGGTGGCGCCGTTCGGGAAGGTGACCGTGAAGCCGTAGGTGTGCGCCTCGCCGGCCGCGAGGATCCCGAGCGGGATCGTCCCGACTCCGTTCAGCTTCCCGCTGTAGACCGGAATGGGCACGAGCGGGACGGTGGTGTCCGAGACGGTGAGATCGAGCTTGGCCGAGAGGATTCCCGCCCCCGGGCCCGGCACGTCCGCGAGCGCGGACGTCGACAGCGAGAAGGTCCCGTCGCCGTCGCCGGTGTTCGTGATCGTGACGCTGCCCGAGGCCGAGTCCCCGGGCCTCATCCCGCCGGCCGAGAGCACCGCGAGCCCTTCCTTCGAGTTGAGGATCGAGATCGTCGTGCCGGGGCCGGCTACGAGCTGGATCGAGGGTGCCGTGCGCGCGGTCGCCGCGGAAAAGACGATCGCCGCCGCGACAGCAGCGGTCGCGAGCCCGGTGAAGATGCGGAGCGGCAGCGGCACCGAGTGCCGCCGCCACGAGTTCCGCCTGTTGTTGAGAGTCGCCTGGCTCATCTAGAACTCCGCGTCGTTCGGGGGCGTGATCTCGAGGCGGGTCACAGTCGTGATCGCGTTGCCGGCCACGTCGGTGAGGGCCGCAGGAACCGGCCAGCTCGACTGTCCTGCGCTTCCGGTGTTCAGGAACTGAGGCTTGTCCGGCGTGCCAAGCGTGATCGTGACCGTTGCGCCGCTCTGCGCGATCGTCGAGTTCGAGAACACGACCGTCTTTCCGTTGTTGACGTATCCGGCTCCGCCCAGGGTGAGGTCGCCGTTCACGATGGTGGCGCCCGTGACCGAGAGCAGGTTGCCGGTGTGCATCGTCACCGTCACGGTTTGCGTCCCCGTGCCGTTCCAGCCGGCGACGATCGTTCCCGGAGCGATCTGCTCGCTGAAGGAGAAGACGATGGTGTCACCTGCCTCGGGCTTGCCGGCCGTGCCGCCACTGGCGTTAGTCGTCTGGACGTCGGTCGCGGTCGGAGCCGTGTTGTCGACGATGCGGCTGGCGACGGTCGTCGAGTTCGTCTGATTGCCGGCGTTGTCGGCCGAGACGGCGCGCAGGTCGTAGCTGCCGTCGGCGACGCCGGTGGTGTCGAAGCTGCAGGAATAGGGGCTCGTCGTGTCGGTGCAGATGTCCGTCCAGGTGCCGGCCCCGGCGGGCGAGCGCTGGATCTTGACGTTGGCCACGCCCGAGCCGCCGGTGTCGGTGCCGGTCGCGTTCAGCGTCACCGTCAGGCGGAGCGGGGAGCCCGGATCGGTCAGGCCCGCCGTCGGCGCGGTGTTGTCGACCCGGCGGTTGGCGACCGTGGACGACGTGTTCGGATTGCCCGCCACGTCGATCGAGACGGCGCGCAGGTCGTAGAGGCCGTCGGCGACGCCGGTCGTGTCGAAGCTGCAGGAATAGGGGCTCGTCGTGTCGGTGCAGACGTCCGTCCAGGTGCCGGCTCCGGCGGGCGAGCGCTGGATCGTGACGGAAGAAACGCCCGAGCCGCCCGTGTCCGTAGAAGTCGCGTTCAGCGTCACCGTCAGGCGGAGGGGGGAGCCCGGATCCGTCATCGTCGCGGTCGGCAGCGTGTTGTCGACGCGCCGGTTCGTCACCGTGGAGGTGGCGGTGCGCGAGGCGTTGTCGGTTGCGAGCGCGCGCAGGTCGTAGAGGCCGTCGGCAACGCCGGTCGTGTCGAAGTTGCACGAGTAGGGGCTCGTCGTGTCGGTGCAGATGTCCGTCCAGGTGCCTGCACCGGCCGGCGAGCGCTGGATCTTGACGTTGAGGATCCCGCCGCCGTCGGAGGCGGTCGCGTCCACCGCGATCGTGCCGCGCAGGTTCGCACCCGGATCGGTGATCGAGACCGACGGTGCGACGTTGTCGACGCGACGGTTGGCGACAGTCGAGTTGGCCGTGTTACCGGCGTTGTCGGTGCCAACCGCCCGGAAGTCGTAGAGGCCGTCGCCGACGCTCGTCGTGTCGAAGGAGCACGAGTAGGGGCTGGTCGGGTCGGTGCAGACGTCGGTCCAGGTTCCTGCTCCTGCGGGCGAGCGCTGGATCGTGACGGAGGCGACGCCGGAGCCGCCCGTGTCGGTGGCGGTGGCGCCGAGGGAGATCGTGCCCGAGAGCGGGGTGCCCGGATCGGTCATCGTCACCGCCGGGTTGGTGTTGTCGACGCGCCGGTTGGCGATCGTGGCGGACGTGGCCGTGTTACCGGCGTTGTCGGTGGAAACGGCGCGCAGGTCGTAGAGGCCGTCGGCAACGCCGGTCGTGTCGAAGTTGCACGAGTAGGGGCTCGTCGTGTCGGTGCAGATGTCCGTCCAGGTGCCTGCACCGGCCGGCGAGCGCTGGATCTTGACGTTGGCGACTCCCGAACCGCCGGTGTCGGTGCCGGTTGCGTTCACCGTCACCGTGCCGCGAAGCGGGGAGCCCGGATCGGTCTGGCCGGCGGTCGGCGCCGTGTTGTCGACGCGCCGGTTGGCGACGGTCGAGTTGGCCGAGTTGCCGGCGTTGTCGGTGCCGACGGCGCGGAAGTCGTAGAGGCCGTCGGCAACGCCGGTCGTGTCGAAGTTGCAGGAGTAGGGGCTGGTCGTGTCGGTGCAGATGTCCGTCCAGGTGCCGGCCCCAGCGGGCGAGCGCTGGATCGTGACGGAAGCGACGCCGGAGCCGCCCGTGTCGGTGGCGGTGGCGCCGAGGGAGATCGTGCCGCGG
This sequence comes from Gaiellaceae bacterium, assembly GCA_039931575.1. GTDB lineage: Bacteria > Actinomycetota > Thermoleophilia > Gaiellales > Gaiellaceae > DATEOR01. The sequence continues at coordinate 2,940 of JBDTRS010000068.1, read as the reverse complement.
AGGTTGGCGCCCGGATCGGTCATCGTCACCGCCGGGTTGGTGTTGTCGACGCGCCGGTTGGCGACCGTGGCGGAGGTGATCGGGCCCGAGCCGGTGTCCGCAGTCGCGCGCAGGTCGTAGAGGCCGTCGCCGACACCCGTTGTGTCGAAGCTGCACGAGTACGGGTTCGAGCTGTCGGTGCAGACGTCCGTCCAGGTGCCTGCACCAGCCGGTGAGCGCTGGATCGTGACGGAGACGATCGCGCCCGCCGTGGTCGCGGTCAGCGCCACGGTGCCGCGAAGAGGTGTACCAGGGTCGTCCATCGAGACGGTGGGGAAGGTCGCCGCCGTCGCGAAGTCGTTGCCGGGGTTGGCGCTCACCGCGATGAAGGCGGCGCCGGAGATGCCGACGCCCGCCGCGGCTAGAGCCGCGACGGCGAGAAGCCCAGCTGTGAGCCGGGACCTCACTGGCGGGCCTGCCCTTGGGTCAGGGATGCCTGGCGCGCTTCGCGCCGGAGGCCTCCGACTGCCGCGATCCCGAGGAGCAGGGCGGGAAGGCCCAGCACCAGCATCCGAACCTTCTGAATGGAGAGCGCGGCGAAGATGTAGCCGACGTAGGGGACGTGGAAAGCCACACGCGCCTGCGTCGGGCTGTCGAGGCTGAACGTCCACGGATCGGCGCTCTCGTTCGCGTCACCCTTCGTGCGAAAGACGCGCTGGTCGAACTGGTTGCCGCCGATCCAGTTGATCCGGTGCGTGACCATCCCTTCCGGGCCGGAGCCCGGCGGGGGCGTGTACGTGATTGTGTCGCCGACCTGAAGTGAGTCAACGGACACCGTTTTGTCGAAGACGACTGACCCGCGGTCGTACGTGCCTGCCATCGAGCCGCTCGTGATCACGTAGCGGCTGTAGCCGAAGAGCCCGGGCAGGAGCATGAGCCCAGCGAGCGCGAGGCAGACCGCGCAGAGCACGGTCGCCAGCGCCTTGCCCAGACTCCTGTTGGAGCTCTTCGGCTGCCAGCGATAACAGTCGTGCGTGTTGACGCTCATCTTGGGTCCCGTCGTCGGGACGCTCTCCGAGGCCTCTGGCGCTGACGCCGGGGTCGCTCTTCGCGACCCCGGCGCTGTCACGCCAAACCTGCGGAAGGCGTCGCTCCTAGGCGGCGTTCCAATCGAACTGGACGCTCGAGGTGTCGCCCTGGTAGGCGTTCCCCGCGGACGAGTCGAAGGTCACCGCGAACTCGTAGCGGTGCTTCTCGCTCGCCGCGAAGGTGCCGAGAGCGTTCGAGCCCATGGCCGCGATCGTCCCGCTGTACTTCTGCGGGTCGCCCGCATCGCAGGTCGGCGTGCCGCTCGAGAAGTCGCCGCAGTCCTTCACGACGAGGTTGAGCTTGGCCGACAGGGGGTTGGAGCCGTCGGAGTCGACGATTCCGGACTGAGACAGCGTAAAGGCGCCGCTCAGGGAGCCCGTGTTCTGCACGTCGACCGTGCCGGTGGCAGAGTCGCCGGGCTTCATGTTGCTCGCGGTCAGGACTGCAAGGCCTTCCTTGGAGTTCAGGATGGTCAGCGTCCCAGCCGCGAAGGTGTTGCTCGGGTTGGCGGAGCTTGCACTGAAGCTCGCGCTCGACCCGACTGCCACCGCCACGGAGGCGGTGAGCGCCGCGAGCGCCAGGAGGGCGCGACGCGGGTGCCGTGTCACATAGGCGATCGTTGTCATGTTCGTCCTTTCGTTCCGCAGGTTTGCCGTGACGATCTCGTTGTCGTCGGCTCCGGGGCGTGCGCGGCGAGAGGACGGTAAGAATTTGGTAGGAGGGGCCCAAAATTCCCCCGTTCGAGGGACGGTTGGCCCCTTACCAGGCGCGGCGTGCGCCGGCGAGCTCTTTTAGGTAGCCGGCGAAGGAGATCGGCGCGAGCACGGCGGGATAGAGCACCATGTAGACCGCGAAGCCGAAAACGTTCCGGCGCACCCGCAATCCGACCTCTGAAAAGGCCTTGCGCTGGCGCCAGAACATGATCCCGGCGACCAGGGTCGAAAGGGGGAGGACGGCCAGCGTGAGCGGGCCGACGACGGCGAAGTTTCCGGTCAGCGCGAGGGCCGCGCCCGGCAGGAACGCGCAGGTGTAGACGCCGTCGAGGTACGGGAAGAGGAAGTTCGCGCCCACCGAATGGGCGTGGATTCGGCGCTGGCCGAGGAGATCGACGCCGTGGTCTCGTAGACCCTCGATCATCCCGCGGGCCCAGCGCTGGCGCTGGCGCCGAAAAGTCCGAAAGGTGACCGGCACGTCCGTGAACGCGACGGCGGTCGGCTCGAACGTAGTCAGTCCTCCCTTCGAGATCAGAGACCACGTGAGCACGATGTCCTCACCGATCCGATCCGGCCAGCCGCCCGCCTCCTGGAGGGCCTTACGGTCGTAGACCGAGAACGCTCCCTGCGCGACGAGCGTTCCCTGCAGGAGCGCCTGCTGGCGCTTCACGGCCGAGATCCCCAGGAAGTAGTCCCACTCCTGTACCCGCGCCAGGATGTTCGAGCGCGAGTTCCGCACGAGCACCGCGCCGGCGACCGCCACCGTCGAGGCTGGAGCCGCCATCAAGCGCCCGACGGCCCGTCTGAGCGCGAAGGGCATGAGCAGTGTGTCCGCATCGATCGTGGCGACGAGGGGCGCGTCGGTGGTCGCGAGCGCGGCGTTCAGCGCAGCAGCTTTCCCCTGATGCGGGAGCTCGAGCAGGCGGATCCGGCGGTCGCGGGCCGCGCGGCACCGGACGATCTCCCGGGTGGAGTCCGTGGAGCCGTCGTCGGCGACCACGATCTCGAGGCCGCCGGGGTAGTCCTGTCGCAGCGCGTAGGCGAGCGCCTCCTCGATGCCGCCCTCCTCGTTGTAGGCGGCGACGACGAGCGAGACGGCCGGGAAGGGGCCGTCGAGCCGCAGCGGCGGCGGGCGATCGAGGAGGATCGACGCGGCGAG
>JBDTRS010000067.1:0-12241 GCA_039931575.1 Gaiellaceae bacterium | reverse complement strand
AAGGCCTCGTCCTCGACTACGAGGAGGCGCTGACGCGGCGCGACTCGCTCACGGGGGACTGGTACGACTGCTCCGCGCACATGCTGTGGATCGGCGAGCGCACCCGCAAGGTCGACGGGGCGCACGTCGAGTTCTTCTCGGGCGTCCACAACCCACTCGGCATCAAGGTCGGGCCGACCGCGACCGCCGACGAGCTGCTCGAGATCTGCGAGCGCCTCAATCCGTCGCGCATGCCGGGTCGCCTGACGCTCGTCTCGCGCATGGGCGCGGACAAGGTCTTCGAGCTCTTGCCGCCGCTCCTCCGCGCGGTGCGCGAGGCCGAGCATCCGGTCGTCTGGGCGTGCGACCCGATGCACGCCAACGTCTTCAAGACCGAGTCGGGCGTGAAGACGCGGCGCTTCGACGCGATCATGGCCGAGATCGAGGGTTTCTTCGCCGCCTGCCGCGGCGAGCGCGTCTGGCCGGGCGGCATCCATCTGGAGTTCACCGGCGAGGACGTGACCGAGTGCCTGGGCGGATCCGAGGCGGTGCTCGAGGAGCAGCTCTCCTCGCGCTACATGTCGCTCTGCGACCCGCGCCTGAACGCGCGCCAGTCGCTCGATCTCGCGTTCCGGCTCGCGGAGCTCATGCGCCAGCCCGAGCTTCGGGCCGACGCTTAGTGCTCGAACGGCTCGCTGTCGTCGGCACGGGGCTGATCGGGGCCTCCGTCGGCCTGGCGGCCAAGCGCGCGGGCGTTCCGCGCGTGCACGGGTGGGATGCGGACGCCGAGTCGCTCGCGCTCGCCGTCGAACGTGGGGCCGTGGACGTCGCCTCGGACGGTCTCGAGGCGGCGGTCGCGGAGGCCGAGCTCGCGATCGTCGCGACTCCAGTCGCAACGCTGAAGGATCAGGTCGGCGCCGTTCTCGCCGCAGGCCAAGGGGCAACGGTCTCGGACGTGGGCTCGACCAAGGGCGGCCTCTGCGAATCCGTGGGCGAAGGCGGGCGCTTCATCGGCGGCCATCCGGTCTGCGGCTCGGAAGCCCGTGGGCCCGGGCACGCGAGCGCGGAGCTCTTCGAAGGCGCGACCTGGTTTCTGACCCCCGTCGCCGAGACGGAGCCCGAGCGCTACAGGGTTCTCCACGGTTTCGTCGCCTCACTCGGCGCGGTGCCCGTCGCGATCGACCCGGGCGCGCACGACCGTCTGATGGCGGTCACGAGCCACTTCCCGCACGCGCTCGCGAACCTGATCTTGAACCACGCCGGGTCGGTGCGGGTGAACGGCCACGAGCCGCTCGCGACCGCCGGCGGGTCTCTCCGCGACATGACGCGGGTCGCGGGCGCCAATCCCCGCATCTGGATCGACATCTTTCTCGACAACGCCGACGAGCTCAGAGCCTCGCTCAGCGAGCATCGCAGGCGCGTCGAGGATCTCGAGCGCGCTCTCGCCGCGGGCGACGCCGGCTGGCTTGCGCGCTGGATCGGAGAAGCGGCTGTGAACCGGCGGACGCTTCTGGACGAGGCCTACCGCGACGTCGGCACGCTGCAGCGCGTGCGCGTGCACGTCCCCGACCGGCCAGGTGTCCTCTCGGGAATCACGCAGGCCCTCGGCGCGGAGCAGATCAACATCGAGGACTTCGAGCTCCAGCACATGTCGCCCGATCGCGGAGGCACGTTGTCAGTGCTCGTGGCGGGCGAGGAGGAGGCTAAGCGCGCTGCTGCCCTCCTCGAGGCACAGGGATATTCGGTCATCGTCTCGCCGGCCTTCGAGGACGATTAAGTGCCCCTCCAGGCAATCCAGGCCGCACCTCCGGCGGCTGCAAAGCAGCCCTGGGCTGCGTCCTCAGTCGCCCGCGTATTCACCGATACGCGGGATTGCGTCCTTGCCCAGCCCGCTTTTCGCGCGCCGGAAGCGGGGCCCAATTACCTGAAGAGGCACTAGCGATGACTTTGATGGTTGAGCCGGCGGTGTCCCTCCGCGGCGACGTTGCCGTGCCCGGTGACAAGTCGATCTCCCACCGGGCGCTGCTCCTCGGGATGGTGGCCGACGGTGCGAGCGAGTTCACGGGCTTCGGCGCCTCCGCGGACACGCTCTCGACAGCAGCTGCGGTGCGAGCGCTCGGGGCGGAAGCAGAGGTCGAAGGCGCACGGGTTCACGTTCGGGGCGTCGGTCTGCGGGGACTGCATTCCCCGGGAGTGCCGATCGACTGCGGGAACGCGGGCACACTGATGCGGCTCCTGCCCGGTCTTTTGGTCGGCCAGGAGGGACGATTCGAGCTCGTCGGCGACGAGTCGCTCTCGAGGCGTCCCCTGGATCGCATTGCCGAACCGCTGAGCCTCATGGGCGCGCACATCGAGACAGAGGCCGGTCACGCGCCCCTCGTGGTCGAAGGCGGTCGCCCGCTGCAGGCGATCCGCTACGAGCTGCCCGTCGCGAGCGCGCAGGTGAAGTCGTGTGTTCTGCTGGCCGGCCTCTTCGCCGAGGGCGGCCGCACGATGGTCGTCGAAAAGGATCCGAGCCGGGATCACACGGAACGACTCCTCGAGGCGGCCGGCGTGAAGGTTCGGCGCAAAGCCGGCGAGCCTGCGGTCTGGCCCGCCGAACGGCTGCTGCCCCTTTCCCTCGAGATCCCGGGCGACTTCTCGTCGGCGGCGCCGTTCGTCGTTGCGGCAACGCTCCTGCAAGGGTCGGAGCTGCGCGTGCACGGAGTCGGGATCAACCCCACGCGCACCGGGCTTCTCGCGGTGCTCGACCGGATGGGCGCGCGGATCGCTCACTTCAACCGGCGGGTGGCCGGCGGCGAGCCCGTGGCCGACCTCGAGATCGGGCCGGCCGATCTTGTTGCGACGGAGGTGCGGCCTCACGAGGTTCCCAGCCTGGTCGACGAGCTTCCCCTCTTCGCGCTCGCGGCGGGGATGGCGCACGGCGTGAGCGTGGTCAGGGGTGCGGCCGAGTTGCGCGTGAAGGAGTCGGACCGCATCGAGACTGTGAAAAACGCTCTACGGCCACTGGGAATCCGGATCGAAACGGCGCATGATGGCTTCCGGGTTCGTGGGGTCCCCACCCGCCCTAAGGGTGGGGGTACGGTCGACGTCGCCGGCGACCACCGCATTGCAATGCTCGGGGCCGTGGCCGGGCTCGTCTCCCGCGAGGGCGTCCGCCTCGAAGGCGCCGAGGCGGTCGCTGTAAGCTTCCCCGACTTCTTTCCCATCCTCGACTCCCTCGCGGTCAGGTAAAGCGAGGCCAGACCCCCGATGATCGTGGCCATCGACGGGCCGGCGGGAGCCGGCAAGAGCACGGTTGCGCAGAGCCTCGCGTCGCGCCTCGGCTTCCGCTACCTCGACACGGGCGCCATGTACCGCGCCCTCACCTGGCTCGCGCTCGAGGAGGGACTCGCTCTCGACGACGGCGAGGGCCTGGGCGAGCTGGCCCGGCGCGAGCCCGTCTCATTCGACGGCGACCGGGTGCTCGTGGCGGGGAAGGACGTGACCGACGAGATCCGCATGCCGCGCATCGACCGCATCGTGTCGGCGGTCGCGCGCCATCCGGAGGTGCGCGAGGTCATGCGCGAACGGCAGCGCGAGCTCGTGGAGCACGGCGACGCTGTCATCGAGGGGCGCGATATCGGCACCGTCGTCTGCCCGAACGCCGAGGTGAAGGTCTACCTCGTTGCCGACGCGGCCGAGCGGGCCCGGAGGCGGGTCGCAGACCGGCCCGAGATCGGGGCCGAGGCGCTCGCCACCGATCTCCGGCTGCGGGACGAGCGCGACGCGGCGCAGATGAAGCCGGCTCCCGACGCGGAGCAGATCGACACGACCGACTTCACCGTGGACGACGTGGTCGACCGGATCGAGCGGCTCGTCAAGGCGCGCGCCCGAGCATGAGCTTCCACCCCGTTCATTCGCCCGTGTACTGGGGGATCGGCAAGGGCGTCATCGGGACGTTCACGCGGGCGATGATCCCGCTCAAGGCCTACGGCCGGGAGCGCGTGCCGCGCGAAGGCGGCGCCGTCCTCGCCGTCAACCATTTCTCGTATGCGGACCCGCCCGCGCTCGGTGTCCTCTGCCCCCGCCGGATCGTCTTCGTCGCGAAGGTGGAGCTGCACGGCGTCGGCGGCTTCGGGCAGCTGGTACGAGCGCACGGAACGCTTGCCGTCCGGCGCGGGGAGTCGGACCGCGAGGCGCTCCGCCAGATGCGCGAGACCGTCCGGAACAACGACCTCCTCGGGCTCTTCGTGGAGGGCACGCGCCAAAAGGCCGGCGTTCCAGGCGAGGCCAAGGCCGGCGCCGCCATGGTCGCGATCCAGGAGGGGGTCGCGGTCATCCCGGCGGCGATTCACGGCTCACAGTACTGGCACTGGAACCGCGCTCCGATCTCCGTTGCCTTCGGCGAGCCGATGCGCTTCGACGAATACCCGCGCACCGGGCGCGGCTACAAGCAGGCGACCGCAGAGATCCAGGCTGAGATCCTGCGCCTCTGGCAGTTCCTCGTCGAGATGCACGAGCTCGGCCGCCCCGACGCCGTTCCGCCGCGGCGGGCCGCGGTCCCAGCCAAGATGGGATGAACGCGCCCCTGCTGGGGACGGTCGCTGTCGTCGGCTTCCCAAACGTCGGCAAGTCGACCCTCGTGAACCGCCTCTCCGCGACACGCGAGGCCGTCGTCTTCGAGACGCCCGGGGTGACACGCGACCGCAAGGAGGTCGTCTGCGAGTGGAGCGGCAAGCGCTTCATCCTCGTCGACACCGGCGGCGTCGACATCGCCGATCCCTCGCCCCTCATCAAGGAGGTCGCGGAGCAGGCTCGGCGGGCCGTCGCGGAAGCCGACCTCGTCCTCTTCGTGACCGACGCCCGGACGGGCGTGACCCCCGGGGACGAAGAGATCGCCGCCATCCTCCGGCGGGCGCGGAAGCCCGTGCTCGTCGTGGCGAACAAGGTCGACGATCCTCAGGGTGAGGCTGCTGCGCTCGAGTTCCACCGCCTGGGCCTCGGAGATCCGATCGCGATCTCGGCCGGGCACGGTTACGGGACGGGCGACCTGCTCGACGCCGTCGTCGCAGCGCTCCCTGGGGAGGGGCCTCTGGAAGCCGGCGAAGACGCCATCCGCGTCGCCATCCTCGGGCGGCCCAACGTCGGCAAGTCCAGCCTTCTGAACGCGATCGTTGGGGAGGAGCGCGTGCTCGTCTCCGATCAGCCGGGCACGACCCGGGACTCGGTCGACACGGTCTTCGCTCGCGGGGACACCGAGTTCGTCATCGTGGACACGGCGGGGATGCGCCGCAAACGCCGCCAACGCCAGGGAGTGGAGTACTACTCGGAGCTGCGCGCCATCCGCGCGGCCGAGCGGGCCGACGTCGCCCTCGTCCTCGTCGACTCGAGCCAGGGGGTCGTGGAGCATGATCTCGCCATCGCCGACGTGGCTCGCACTGCCGGTTGCTCTACCCTGCTCGTCCTGTCGAAGTGGGACGTCGCCACGGTGGGGATCGAGGAGGTGCGCGACCGTCTCGGCGACCGCCTGCGCCAGCGCCCGCCGCTCGTCGCCGTCTCGGCGAAAACGAAGCGCGGCGTCGGCAAGCTCCTCGACAGGATCGAGGAGCTCTTTGCGAAGCACACGAGCCGGGTCGGGACCGGGGAGCTCAACCGCTTCCTGGGGGAGCTCCGCGAGCAGCGTCCGGGGCCTTCGAAAGCGGGGCGCCGGCTGAATCTGCTCTACGGAACACAGGTCTCCACGCGCCCGCCTCGGTTCCGCTTCTTCGTCAACGATCCAGGTTTGATCACCCGCGACTACGGCTACTGGGTCGAGAACCGCCTGCGCGAGCACTTCGAGCTCGACGGCGTTCCGGTCATCATCGACTTCGTGCGGCGCGGATGAACGTCGCCGTCGTGGGCGCGGGCTCGTGGGGGACGGCCTTCGCCGGGCTCCTCTCCGAGCGTGGGCACGAGGTGGCCCTGGTCGGCCGCGACTTTGCGCAGAACGCGTCCGTCGCGGGGGCCGAGCTCGTGTGCGTGGCCGTGCCCAGCCGCGCGTTCCGGGAGGTGACCGCCGCGCTGCCCGGGTCGGCGCCGATCCTCATCCTTACCAAGGGCCTCGATCCGGAGAGCGGCGAGCGGTTGTCGCAGGTGGTCCACGGACGGACGGTCGCGGCCTTGTCCGGGCCCAACCATGCTGAGGAGATCGCGCAGGGGCTCCCCGCGGCGGCGGTGCTGGCCAGCGAGGACGAGGAGTTCGCCCTCCCCCTCCAGGACGCGATCCATTCGCCGAGGTTCCGGGTCTACCTCAACAACGACCTGGTCGGCGTCGAGCTGTGCGCTGCGGCCAAGAACGTCATCGCCCTCGCGGCGGGGGCCGTGGACGGGCTCGAGGCGGGGGACAACGCGAAGGCCGCGCTGATCACACGCGGTCTCGCCGAGATGGCTCGGCTGGGGGAGGCTGCCGGCGCGCGCTCGGAAACCTTCGCCGGGCTCGCAGGCATGGGCGACCTCATCGTCACCTGCTGGAGCCGCCACAGCCGCAACCGCCGCGCGGGCGAGCTGATCGCGCGCGGCCGCTCGCCGGAGGAGGCGGCTGCCGAGATCGGCCAGGTGGTCGAGGGGCTGACGACGGCGCCGGTCCTCGGCGAGCTCGCGCACCGGCTCGCAGTCGAGCTCCCGATCACGGAGGCCGTGGTGCGGGTCCTCGGCGGCTCGAGCCTGCAGGAACTAGTCTCAGGGTTGATGGGTCGGAGGCCGACGGATGAGTAGGGTCGCTCTCGCGTGCTTCCTCGCCGGGGCGCTCGCCCTCCCGGCGGCGGGCTGCGGGTCGAGCTCGAGCACCGGTGCTGCAGGCGCCGCAATCGCGCCGGCGGGCACGCAGGTCTTCATCTCGATCGACACGACCTTCGATTCGTCCAACTGGGAGGCGGGTCGCAGCCTGCTCGCCAAGTTCCCGGACGGCGACGGCGCCCTCAGCCGGCTGCTGGAGCAGCTCACGAGCCAGGGCGTCGATTTCGAGCGGGACGTGAGACCGGCACTCGGACCGGAAACCGACCTGGTCGCGCTCGACCTCTCGGGTTCGGGTGCCATTGTCGGGCTTACCCAGCCGCAGGATCGAGAGAAGCTCGCAGCCCTTCTCCGCAAGGCGGACGCCAGCCTCGTCACGCGTGAGGTCGCCGGCTGGACGGTCTTCGCCGACAGCGACGCGAACCTCGACGAGTTCGAGCAGATGCGGAAGGAAGGCACCCTCGACTCCGGCGCGTACCGGGATATCAGCGGAGCGGTCGCAGAGGACGGGCTCGTGCACGTGTACGTCGCCGGCGAGGCGCTGCAGGCGACGCCTCTCCGCGGGGTTTTCGGGGCGGATGCCCCGGCGCTCGCCTTTTCGCTCAAGCCGGAGGGCGGCGGTGTCCGTCTCGAAGGCGCGGCCAAGCCGGTGTCATCGGATCTTTTCTCTGACGAGTTCAAGGCTGCGCTCCCGGCGGAGGTGCCCCGCGGCGTCTTCGCCTACGTGGGCGCGAGCAACGTCGAGCGTCAGCTCTCGGCGCTCCGGGACGTGCTGGCCGAGGCCGCGCCGGGGCTCGAGCGCGTCCTCGAGCGGGCCGAGGCCGAGCTGGGAGTGTCCTTGGAAGAGGACGTCTTCCCGCTCTTCGCGGAGGAGTCGGCGCTCTATGTGCGGCCGGGTTTCCCGATCCCGGAGGTCACGCTGGTGACCCAGGTCGACGACGAGCAGGGCGCCGTCGAGACGCTCGACAAGCTGGGCGTGGGCCTCGCGGAGTACTTCGCGGGCGCCGAACCGACCTCGGTGGACGTAGCGGGCGTGAACGCGAAGCAGGTCGCAATCAACGATTTCGTCTCGCTCTACTACGCCGCGTTCGACGGCAACCTCGTGCTCACGACATCGAGGCAGGGGATTGCCGCTCTGCGAAGCGAGAACGGCCGCCTCGCCGACTCCGAGGCTTTCAAGGAGGCACTGAGCGAGGCGGGAACGCCCGACGAGACGACCGGCTTCGTCTATGTCAACCTGACCGAGGCGCTGCCGGCAGTGCTCGGGCTCCTGGGAGCCGGCGGGTTGGACGTCCCTGCGTGGGTCTCCGCGAACCTCGAGCCGCTCCAGTCGCTCGTCCTCTGGGGCGAGCGGGACGGCGATCTCGCCACCTTCACCGGCTTTCTTTCGATTCAGTAGCCTTTCCGGCGATGAGCAGAGAGTTCCTCTTCACCTCGGAATCGGTCACCGAGGGACATCCCGACAAGGTCGCCGACCAGGTCTCCGACACGATCCTGGACGCCGTTCTCACGGACGACCCGCACGGTCGCGTCGCCTGCGAGACGCTCGTGACGACCGGCCTCGTGGTCGTCGCCGGCGAGATCACGACCGAGACCTACGTGGACATCCCACGGCTCGTCCGCGCGACGATCAAGGGGATCGGCTACGACCGGGCCAAGTACGGCTTCGACGCGGACACCTGCGGCGTGATCGTCGCTCTCGACGAGCAGTCGCCCGACATCGCGCAGGGCGTGGACGCCTCCTACGAGATGCAGCACGGGGACGACGACCCGCTCGACCGCCTCGGGGCCGGCGACCAAGGGATGATGTTCGGGTACGCGAGCAACGAGACCGAGGAGTTGATGCCGCTCCCGATCATGCTCGCGCACAAGGTCGCCAAGCGGCTCTCCGAGGTGCGCAAGGCGCAGATCCTCCCGTACCTGCGGCCGGACGGGAAATCCCAGGTCACGATCCGCTACGAGGTGGACGAGCACGGGCACCAGCGCCCGGTGGAGGTCGAGCGCGTGCTGATCTCGACACAGCATCGCGACGGGCTCGACGAGGAGACGCTGATCAAGCCGGACCTGATCGAGCACGTCCTCCACCCGATCCTGCCCCGCGACCTCTACGACGAGCGGCGCTTCGAGGAGCGCGACTTCGTCCTCGTCAACCCGACCGGGAAGTTCGTCGTCGGCGGGCCGATGGGCGACACCGGCCTCACCGGGCGAAAGATCATCGTGGACACCTACGGGGGCGCGGCGCGCCACGGGGGTGGGGCGTTCTCGGGCAAGGATCCGACGAAGGTCGACCGCTCGGCCGCCTACGCCGCCCGCTACGTGGCGAAGAACGTCGTCGCGGCGGGGATCGCCGACCGGTGCGAGCTCCAGGTCGCCTACGCCATCGGTGTGGCCCACCCGGTGTCGATCGAGGTGGACTGCTTCGGGACCGAGCGGATCGAGCTCGCCCGCATCCAGGAGCTCGTCCGCGAGCACTTCGACCTGCGGCCGGGCGCCATCCTCCGCGATCTCGACCTCTCCCGGCCGATCTTCGCGCAGACGGCGGCCTACGGGCATTTCGGCCGTGAGGAGCAAGACTTCACGTGGGAGCGCACGGATCGCGCCGACGCGCTCCGGGCCGCTGCGGGGCTTGCGGCGCAGGTTCCCGCAGCGCCCTAAAAGGGTAGAACCAGGTGTCATGGCTGTTCTGACCCCTGAACGGCGGCGCGCAGAGCCGCCGCCCGAGCCACCGCAGTACGAGCCGCCCCGGCGGCCTCGTCGCGACGTCCCGTGGGGTCTGATCGCCCTCGGACTGGTGGTCCTCTCGATCGTCTTCGGCGTGAACTGGGTGCGCGGCATCCTGCCGGACTTCCACAACCCGTTCGCGACGCAGACGGTCGACAGGAGCGGTCCCGCGGTCCTCAAGTCGATCAAGGACATACGGGAGTACCGCGCGGCCACGGGCAACTTCCAGCAGATCGTCGATCTTCAGAAGGACACCAGCCTGCCCGACGAGCTCCTGGGCACCCGCACGCTCTTCGTCGCCTTCGGCACGGTCGACGCCACCGTCGACTTCTCCAACGTCGGCGATGGGGCGGTCGCCGTATCCGGGGACCGGAGGGCGGCGACGATCACGCTTCCCGCCCCGACGCTCTCGGACGCGCGCATCGACCCTGCTCGGAGCTACGTCTACGACCGAAACGAAGGCGCTCTCAACAAGATCGGCGAGTTCTTCGCGCCGAACGACAACAACGAGCAGGAACTCTACGTCCTGGCTGAGGAGAAGATCGCGGAGTCGGCCCGCCAGGGCTCAGGGCTTGTCGCCCGCGCGCGCGAGAACACCCGCGCGATGTTGACGAGCCTGCTGCGCGCGCTCGGTTTCACGAGCGTCACGGTTCGCTTCGAAGAGCCCGTCTAAGCCGAGGGCCGCACGAAGAGGCCTGCAGCCTCATTCTCGCCGATCGGCCGCTCGCCCCCGTTCACGGTGACGGTGAAGCCACCGTCCGCTGCCTCGCGTAGCTCGACCCGCGTGCCCGGCACGAGGCCCTCGTCGTAGTACCAGTGCAGGAGGTCGCCGTCGTGCTCCGCGAGGCGGATGATCTCGGCCGCGGTGCCGGGCGCGAGATCGGAGAGCGGCTTGAGCTCGCGGTTCTCGGCCTGCTCGAAGTCGGTGTCGACGGGCCAGCCGTGCGGGCAGCGGTCGGGGTCGCCGAGCTGCTTGGCGATCCGCTCGACCATCTCGTCCGTGAACGTGTTCCCGAGGAGGTCGGCCTGCTCGTGCGCCTCGGCCGGGGTGTAGCTCATGAAGTCCGTCAGGAGCCGCTCGATGATGCGATGGCGACGGACGACGCGCTCCGCCTGCTTGCGCCCCTGCGCAGTCAGGATCGCCTCCTTGTGCTCCCCGCGCTCGACGAGGCCGTCGCCCTCGAGGCGCTTCAGCATCTCGCCGGCCGAGGCGCGGGACACGCCCAGCATATCCGCGACCCGAACGGCCAGCGTCGGCGAGCCCTTGGTGTCCGGCCGGTATTCCCCAATGGGAAAAGCCAGGAAATAGATCGTCTCGAGGTAGTCGTCGACCGAGTGTCCCGCCGCCATCTCAGGGACAATCCTACCGGTGTCCCGGTTCGCCTCGGTCTATCCGCTGGTGACGGCGCGTGCTCTCGCGCGCCCGTTCACGTACCTCGCGGACGGGCTGGAGAAGGGCTCGATCGTGTCCGTGCCGTTCGGCCGCGCCAGCCGGCGAGGGGTCGTCGTCGAGCTTGGAGACGAGGTTCCCGCCGAGATCGAGCCCGTTGCCGTCGAGCGGGTTCTTGGGGCGGTGTCGCCCGCACTCGTCGATCTCGCGCTCTGGGTTGCCGACTACTACGGCTCGACGCCCGCGCGCGCTCTCGCGCTCGTGGCCCCGGACGCCCCGGCGAGACGGAAGGGCGCGGCGCGCCGGGCGGCGCCGGGCGACCTCCCGGCTGAAGCACCTCCGGAGCAGCTGACGGAGGAGCAGGAAGTCGCACTCGCCCGCATCGTCGGAGCCGGCGGCGAAGGCGGCGGCGCGTTCCTCCTCTTCGGGGCGACCGGGAGCGGCAAGACCGAGGTGTACCTGCGGGCCTGCGCTGACGCGCTCGAGCGAAGGTTCGGAGCGATCGTCCTCGTGCCGGAGATCGCCCTCACCCCGCAGGCGGTGGGCCGCTTCCGGGCCCGCTTCCCGGGACAGGTGGCCGTTCTCCACTCCGGTCTCACCGACGCGGAGCGCCGCGACGAGCGCGAGCGCATCGCGGCCGGAGAGGCTCTGGTCGTCGTCGGCGCGCGCTCGGCTGTCTTCGCACCGCTACCGAATCTGGGCCTCATCTGCGTCGACGAGGAGCACGACGCTTCGTACAAGCAGGAGTCGGACCCGCGCTATGACGCCCGCACGGTCGCGGCCAAGCGCGCAGCGCTCGAAGGTGCGGTCGTCGTCTACGGGAGTGCGACCCCTCGCCCGGAGAGCTGGGAGCGCCTCGAGCGCCTCGAGCTTGGAGGCCGCCTCGACCGGCCGCTCCCGCCTGTGAAGGTGGTCGACCTGCGGCGGGAGGCGGGCTATCCCCTCTCCGCGCCTCTGCTCGCCGAGCTCGGCGCGGTCTCCGACAAGGGCGGAAAGGCGATCCTGCTCCTGAACAGGCGCGGGATCGCGCCGGCGCTTCATTGCCGGGCTTGCGGGGCGACGATGCGCTGTCCGAGCTGCGATGTCGCGCTCACCCTCCACGCCGACCGCGCGCTGCACTGCCACCACTGCGGCCGGCGCGAGCCGATGCCGACCCTCTGCCCTTCGTGCGGCGCGGCCGAGCTCGCCCGGCTCGGGGCGGGGACCGAGCGGCTGGAGCAGGAGCTCGCCGAGCGCTTTCCGGATCTCGATCTCTTCCGGCTCGACGCGGACACCGTCGCCCAGCCCGGCGTGCTCGCTGAGCGGCTGGCCGCCTTTGGCGCGGCAGACCGCGCCATTCTCCTCGGCACGCAGATGGTCGCTAAAGGGCATCACTTCGAGGGCGTGAAGCTCGCGGCC
>JBDTRS010000066.1:0-12345 GCA_039931575.1 Gaiellaceae bacterium | reverse complement strand
GCACGCCAACTTCATCGAGAACGCCGGCAACGCGAGCTCGGCCGACGCCGTCGCGCTGATCGCCGAGGCCCGGCGCCGCGCGCTCGACCACTTCGGAGTGCGCCTCGAGCCCGAGGTGCAGCTCCTCGGGCCGGTGCAGATCCCCGCGCTTCCCGAGTAGGACGCGGCGCGGCCGCGCCGAACAGTCGGGTGTGGCCCGGCGACACGCACTTGCCCTGGTCCATCCGCGCAGCGCCCCGGCCCTTGCTGCGCTGCCACGGCGCGCCCTCGTTGCCGGGGTTTCTCTGGTCGCGGGAATCGGCTTGCTCTACCTCGGCGCTCGCGAGACGCCGCTCTTCGCGCTCGAGGAGGTCACCGTCGCGGGAGCGCCCCCGGCCGTCCGCACGGCGATTCTGCGGGAGACCGGCGAGGCCCGCGGCGAGAGCCTCGTCGCCCTGGACGGCAGCGCCCTCGTCCGGCGCCTCGAAGCTCTTCCCTCGGTGCTCTCCGTTCGCTACGACCGCGCCTTCCCTCACACCCTGCGCCTCTTCGTGCAGCCGGAGCGGCCCCTCGCGGTCGTGCGGGAAGGGACGAGCGCCTGGGTTGTGTCGGAACGCGGGCGCGTGATCCGCGAGGCCGAGGCGGGCAAGGCGCGAGCGTTCCCGAAGATCCGGCTTCCCGCCGAGACACGGCTGACACTCGGGGCGTTCATCGCCGACCCCGGCGCCCGAACCGTCCTCCGGGCTCTGGCGGAGCTCCCCGGCAGGTTTCCGCTGCGCGTGCACGCGGCGCGATTCGAGGGGGGGGAGCTCACCTTCGTCCTCGCAGGCACGGGCGGCATTCGCCCCGAGCTCCGGCTGGGCGAGCCGACCGCTGTGGGCGTGAAGCTGGCGGCCGCAGGGCTCGTCCTTCGCTCGCTCCACGCGGACGAGCGGGCCTCACTCGGCTACCTCGACGTCAGCCTTCCGGATCGGCCTGTCGCCGGGAGTAACTCTCAAGTCTCTACCTGAGCCTTAGACTATGACCGGTTCTTCCCTGCAAATACCGATTTGACATCCTCGGAGAGCAGACGTACTCTCAGGCGCACGCTCAAGGTGAGCTTGAGGAACCGCAAAGGAAGAGGGAGAAGGGTGAGAGATCAGTCCGGGAGCTTTCTCGCCGTCATCAAGGTCGTTGGGGCCGGCGGCGGCGGGACGAACGCGGTGAACCGCATGATCGAGGCGGGCATCCGCGGCTGCGAATTTGTCGCGGTCAACACCGACGCGCAAGCGCTGCTCATGTCCGAGGCCGAGCAGAAGCTCCACATCGGGACGCACCGCACCAGAGGGCTCGGCGCAGGCGCCGACCCGACGGTCGGCGAGGAGGCTGCGCTCGAGAGCCGCGACGAGATCAAGGAGGCGCTGAAGGGCGCGGACATGGTCTTCATCACCGCAGGCGAAGGCGGCGGCACCGGCACCGGCGCTGCGCCCGTGATCGCGGAGGTCGTGCGCGAGGATCTCAAGGCCCTGACCGTCGGCGTCGTCACGCGCCCCTTCAACTTCGAGGGCCGCAAGCGGGCCGAGCAGGCTCAGGCCGGGATCGCGAAGCTCCGCGAGAAGGTCGACACGCTCATCATCATCCCGAACGACCGGCTGCTGCAGGTCGTCGAGAAGCGCACCTCCGTCGTGGACGCGTTCCGCATGGCGGACGAAGTGCTCCGCCAGGGCGTCCAGGGCATCACCGACCTCATCACTGTGCCGGGCCTCGTGAACCTCGATTTCGCGGACGTGCGAACGATCATGACCGACGCCGGGTCCGCCCTCATGGGCATCGGCGAGGCCGAAGGCGAGAACCGGGCCGCCGAGGCAGCGCGGGCCGCGGTGTCCTCACCTCTCCTCGAGGCGTCCGTCGAAGGCGCAACCGGAATCCTCCTCAACATCACAGGCGGCTCGGACCTCGGTCTCTTCGAGGTCAACGAGGCGGCCGAGGTCGTCACCGGCGCAGCCGATCTGAACGCGAACGTGATCTTCGGCGCCGTGATCGACGACAACATGCACGGCAAGGTGCGCGTGACGGTGATCGCGACGGGATTCGACCGCTCGCTCCGGCGCGACCGGCGTGACCGCGAGGAGGTCCAGCAGGATCGCGACCGCGACCGGGATACGCTGAGCAACGGCTTCGACGTCCCCGCGGACGTGCTCGAAGTCCCGTCCTTCCTGCGCCGCCGATAGCTTCTGCCGATACGCTCGCGCGGTCGATGCGACCGCCGCGGGAGCCGTTCCGGATCAAGATGGTCGAGCCGATCCGCTCAACGACGCGTGCGGAACGAGCGCGCGCGCTCGAAGAGGCCGGCTGGAACCTCTTCCGCCTGTCCGCAACGGACGTCGAGCTCGACCTCCTGACCGACTCGGGCACGGGCGCGATGAGCCAGGCGCAGTGGGCCGCTTTGATCCAGGGCGACGAGTCTTACGCCGGCTCGCGGAGCTTCGACCGCTTCCGCGACGCGGTCTCCGAGATCCTCGGCTTTCCGTTCGTCGTGCCCGCGCACCAAGGGCGCGGCGCTGAGAGCCTCTTCTTCGGTGCGGTCATCGACGCGGGCGAGATCGTCCCCTCGAACGCCCACTTCGACACGACGAGGGCCCACATCGAGTTCCGTGACGGCATTGCTCTCGACTTCCCTGTCGAGACATTGCTCGATCCGGACACCGACTCCCCGTTCAAGGGGGACATGGACACCGAGCGTCTGGCCGAGCTGCTCGCGGGCGAGGACGGTGCGCGTGTCTCGATCGTGATGCTGACGCTCACGAACAACACGGGCGGTGGCCAGCCGGTCTCCATGGCCAACATCCGCGAGGTCGCTCGCCTCGCCCGCGAGCACGGGAAGAAGCTCGTGCTCGACATCGCGCGCTTCGCCGAGAACGCCTGGTTCATCCGCGAGCGCGAGGACGGATTCGGCGACGCGTCGCTCCAGGACATCGTGCGCGAGATGCTCGGCCCGGCCGACGGCGTCCTCATGAGCGCCAAGAAGGACGCGATCGCCAACATCGGCGGCTTGGTAGCGATCCGGGAGGACGAGGTCTTCTTCGAGCGGCTGCAGGCGCGCGGGATCGTCTTCGAGGGGTTCCCGACGTATGGAGGGCTCGCCGGGCGCGATCTGGACGCGATCGCGGTCGGGCTGCACGAGGTCCTCGAGGAGGACTACCTGCGCTACCGCATCGAGCAGGTCGCCTATCTCGGCTCGGTTGTCGAGGAACAGGGGGCCGCCATCCTGCGGCCAGTCGGCGGTCACGCCGTTTACCTGAACGCAGGGCGAATGCTTCCGGACGTTCCCGCCGCGCAGTTCCCGGCTCAGGCGCTGGCCTGCGAGCTCTACCTGGCGGGGGGTGTGAGGGGAGTCGAGATCGGCTCGGTCATGGCCGGGCGCGACCCGGCTACGGGAGAGAATCGCGTCGCCCCGATCGAGCTCGTCCGGCTAGCTGTGCCCCGGCGCGTCTACACGTCGCGCCAGCTCGAGCACGCCGGAGACGCCGTCGGGGAGGTCGTCGCAAGACGCGAGGCGATCCGTGGCCTCGAGATGACCGCCGAGGCGCCCGTCCTTCGGCACTTCACCGCCAGCTTCCGGCCCCTCTAAGGGGCGGGGTCACGAGACCTGTTACGGGTAGGATCTCGCCCGGTGCAGACGCTTCGGCGCACGCCTCTATACGAGCGCCACGCCGCTCTCGGCGCGCGCCTCGTTCCATTCGCGGGCTGGGAGATGCCGGTGCAGTACACGTCCATCGGGGACGAGCATCGGGCCGTTCGCACCTCGGCGGGCGTCTTCGACGTCTCCCACATGGGCCAGCTCGCGCTGGCGGGCGAGGGCGCGCACGATTACTTGCAGGAGCGGTTGTCCAACGATCTCGACCGGATCGACGCGGGCCACGCCCAGTACACGCTGCTCACGAACGAGCACGGCGGAATCGTGGACGACCTCATCGTCTACCGACAGGATGAGGGCGACTATCTCCTCGTCGTGAACGCTTCCAACGTCGAGGCCGACCACGCCGCGCTGCCGGAGACCGACGACGTCTCGTCCGACTGGGCGCTCCTCGCGGTACAGGGTCCGCAGGCGCTGCAACGGCTCGGGGTCGAGGTCGCGCCCTTCACGTTCCGGGAGGACGACGTTCTCGGCGTCCGCTGTCTCGTCGCGGGCACGGGGTACACCGGTGAGCGGGGCTGCGAGCTCGGCTGCGCGCCGGACGACGCAGGCGCGCTCTGGGACGCGATCCTCACCGCGGGGGTGACGCCCTGCGGGCTCGGCTCTCGGGACACGCTTCGCCTGGAGGTCTGCTATCCGCTGCACGGCAACGACATCAGCGCCGAGCGAACGCCGATCGAGGCGGGCCTCGGGTGGGCCTGCGCCCTCGACAAGGAGTTCACGGGGGTGGACGTCCTTCGCCGCCAGAGGGAGGAAGGCACGGCCGAGAAGCTCGCGGCCTTCGTCATGGAAGAGAAGGGAATTCCCCGCCAGGGCATGGCCATCGAGGAGGGCGGTGAGGTCACGTCCGGCACCTTGTCTCCGATGCTCGAGCAGGGCATCGGGCTCGCCTACGTGAAGTCGGAGCTCGCCGTGCCGGACACGAAGGTGACCGTCGACGTGCGCGGCCGGCCGCGTCGCGCTCGTATCGTGAAGAAGCCGATCTATCGACCGGAGGAGGCCTAGTTGGCAGCCGAGGAGAGCTACCCCGAGGACGTCAAGTACCACCACGAGCACGACTGGATGCGGGTTGATGGCGACACGGCCACCGTCGGCATCACCTGGTACGCGCAGGACGCGCTCGGGGAGATCGTCCATTTCGAGCCGCCGGAAGAGGGCGCGTCGGTCGCCGCCGGCGAGAGCTACGGGGAAGTCGAGTCCGTAAAGGCGGTCTCCGACCTCATCTCGCCTCTCTCCGGTGAGGTCGCCGAGGTGAACAAGGCCGTCGTGGAGGAACCCGAGAAGGTCAACGAGGACCCATACGGCGAAGGTTGGCTCATACGAATTCGTCTCAGCGACCCGTCCGAGGCCGACGGCCTGCTCGACGCGGCTGCCTACAGGAAGCTCCTCGAGGAGCAGTAAAAGAGCTTGGGCTATCTGTCCCTGACGGACGCGGACCAGGAGGCGATGCTCGCCGAGATCGGCGTTGCCTCGATCGACGAGCTTTTCCACGACATCCCGGCAGCGGTCCGGTTCAACCGCGAGCTGAACCTCGAGCCGGCCCTCTCCGAGCCGGACCTCGTCGCGCATCTCGAAGAGCTGGCCGGTCGCAATGTCGACACGGGACGAGAACTCTCGTTCCTCGGCGCCGGGATCTACGACCATTACGTGCCGGCGATCGTCGACGCGATCCTCGCCCGCGGCGAGTTCCTAACGGCCTACACCCCGTACCAGCCGGAGATGAGCCAGGGCATCCTGCAGGCGATCTTCGAGTACCAGACCGTGATCTGCGAGCTCACGGGCATGGACGTCTCGAACGCGTCCGGATACGACGGGACGACCGTCGCCGCAGACGCCTGCTTCGTCGCCAAGCACGTGACCGGCCGCTCGAGGGTCGTTCTCGCCGAGACCCTCAACCCGCAGGTGCGCCAGGTGGTCAAGACCTACGCTCCCGGCTTCGGGCTCGAGGTCGTCGAAGTCCCCCACCACGGCGGCGTGACCGATCCCGACGAGCTGCGCCAGGCGGCGAAAGACGCCGCGTGCGTCATCTTCCAACAGCCGAACTTCTTCGGCTGCCTCGAGCCCGCGCCGGATCTCGCCGCAGCGGCAAACGACGCGGAGGCGTTGGCAGTCGCACACGTCGATCCTGTCTCGCTCGGCGTGCTCGAAGCGCCCGGGCGTTACGGCTGCTCAATTGCGATCGGCGAAGGCCAGGGCGCAGGCAACTACCAGTCGTACGGAGGTCCGCACTACGGGTTCATCGCCGCGCGCTCGGACTTCATCCGGCGCATGCCCGGTCGCATCGTCGGGGAGACGACGGACGTCGCGGGTGAACGCGGCTATGTCCTCACCCTGCAGACCCGGGAACAGCACATCCGCCGTGAAAAGGCGACCTCGAACATCACCACGAACCAGACGCTGCTCGCGCTCGCCGGGCTCGCTCACCTCTCCTGGCTGGGCCCGCAGGGCCTGCGCGAGCTGGGGGAGACCTGCATGGGCCTCGCGGAGTACGCGAAGGAGCGGCTCGGGCTTCCGCTGCTGTTTCCAGAGCAGACAACGTTCAAGGAGTTTGCCGTGCGCGTCGGACGGCCTGCGCAGGAGGCGATCCGCGCGGCGCGCGACCAGGGTGTCCACCCGGGCTATGCGCTCAAGCGCGACTACGCGGGGATGGAGGACGCTCTGCTCGTCTGCGTGACCGAGAAGCGCTCGCCAGCGGACATCGACCGCCTCGCGGAGGCCCTGAAGTGAAGCCGCGCGTTTCGACCAGGCCCGGCGCGGCATGAAGCTCATCTTCGAGAAGTCGCAGAAAGGCCGGCGAGCCGGAACGCTGCCCGCCCACGGCGTTCAGGTCCCGGAGATACCGGAGGAGCTCCGCCGCCGCGAGCCGCCGCGCCTCCCGGAGTTGGCCGAGCCCGAGATCGTCCGCCATTTCACCGCCCTCGCCGACCGCACCTTCGGCGTCGACACAGGCTTCTACCCGCTCGGCTCCTGCACGATGAAGCACAACCCGCGCGTGAACGAGCGCGTCGTCGCGCTGCCAGGCTTCCGCGACCTGCACCCGCTCCAGGAGGAGGACGCCGCCCAGGGCGCGCTCGAGCTCATGTGGCGCCTGCAGGAGATTCTTGCCGAGGTGTGCGGCCTCGACGCCGTCTCCCTGCAGCCGGCTGCCGGATCGCAGGGCGAGCTGACCGGGCTCATGCTCATGCGTGCGTACTTCGCCGACCGCGGCGAGGCAGAAAAGCGAACGACGGTCATCACCGCCGACACGGCGCACGGCACGAACCCTGCGAGCGTGACGATGGCGGGCTTCCAGCTGCAGAAGGTGGAGACCGATGCGCGCGGCAACCTCGACCTGGACGACCTGCGGGCGAAGGTGAATGAGGAAACGGCGGGCCTCATGCTCACGAACCCCTCGACGCTCGGGCTCTTCGACGAGCACATCGAGGAGGTCGCGGAGATCTTTCACGAAGCCGGCGCGCTCCTGTACTACGACGGGGCGAACCTGAACGCAGTCTGTGGCATCTCGCGGCCCGGGGACATGGGCTTCGACATCGTCCACATCAACCTGCACAAGACGTTTTCGCAGCCGCATGGCGGTGGTGGTCCCGGGGGCGGGCCGGTTGTCGTCCGCGGCATCCTCGAGCCCTTCCTGCCGGTTCCAGCCGTCGTGCGTGAAGACGACGGGTTCCGGCTCGACTACGACCGGCCCAAGTCCATCGGCAAGGTGCGCGGCTTCACCGGCCCGTTCGGAGTCTTCGTCCGCTCGTACGCGTTCATCCGCGCCTACGGGCCGGCTCTGCGGCGCATGTCCGAGGTCGCCGTCCTGAACGCGAACTACCTGCTGGCGCGCCTCAAGGGGCCGTACGACCTTCCATTCGAGCGGCTCTGCATGCACGAGTTCGTGCTCTCGGCTCGCAATCTGAAGCGCGACCACGGCGTCACGGCGCTGGACGTCGCGAAGCGCCTCATGGACTACGGGTTCCACCCGCCGACGATCTACTTCCCGCTCATCGTTCCGGAGGCGCTCATGATCGAGCCGACCGAAACCGAGCCGAAGGAGACGCTGGACGCCTTCTGCGACGCGATGCTTCGGATCGCCGAGGAGGCGGCGAGCGACCCGAAGATCCTTAAGGACGCACCCCACAACCGGCCTGTCCGCCGGCTGGACGAGGTGAAGGCGGCCAAGCGGGGGATCGTAAAATACGGTTTCGAGCAGCACCCCAATCTGTCGGGCCAGCGCTCCGAAGGGGCGGCCGTCGAGGCGCAGAAGGGAGCCTGATGGCCGGCTTCTCCCGCCGCCAGATCGAGGAGAGAGTCGACGTGATTCGCGAGCATCACGACGGCGAGGATTTCGCCGCGGCGGTCGAGCGCTTCTCTAACGAGCTGGACGAGGGCGAGCTCGCCGAGCTCCGCGAGATCCTGCTCGAGCGGATGCGCGAGCACGCGCGCCGCAACCCTGCGTTCGACGACCGGCTCGCGCAGGGTGGGTTCTTCAAGCGGACGTACAGGCGCCTCGACCGCAAGCTGCACGACTGATCGTGGAAGTTCGATCGCGCTGGTCCGCCGAGGCCTTCACGACTCTGGACGGATCGACGATCCGAGTTCTCTTCGACTCGGCGGCCGGAGGCGCGGCGGAACAGAGCCTCGCCGAAGCGAGCCTGGCGCCCGGCCAGGCGACCGACCGCCACTACCACGCGGCCAGCGAGGAGATCTACGTCGTGCTCGAAGGGGGCGGCGAGATGGATGTCGAGGGCGACCTGCGCGAGGTCGGCCTCGGGGACGCGGTCCTCATCCCGGCCGGTGCCTGGCACCAGATCCGCGCCGGAGCGAAAGGCGCGCGCTTCCTGTGCTGTTGCGCGCCGCCGTACTCCGACGAGGACACCTTCTTCGCCTAACCTTGATCCCGTGATCGATCTCCGCTCCGACACTCTCACCCAGCCCACCCCCGGCATGCGCAAGGCGATTGCTGAGGCGGTCGTCGGCGACGAGCAGAAGCGCGAGGACCCGACCGTGATCGCCCTGGAGGAGCGCGCCGCCGAGCTCCTCGGCCAGGAGGAAGCGGTCTTCCTCCCGACGGCGACCATGGCGAACCAGATCGCGCTTCGCACGCTGTCCGAGCCCGGGGACGAGGTTCTGGCCGAGGAGATGGCGCATGTGTTCCGCTACGAGCTCGGAGGGCCTGCCGTCCACTCGGGCCTCGCCATGAAGTCCCTGGTGACCGAGCACGGGATCTTCAGCGCCGAGGACGTGCGCGAGGCCGTCAATCCGCCGGGCGACCTCCACACCGCGCCCACTCGCATCGTCTGCCTCGAGAACACGCACAACGGCGGCGGCGGCCGCGTCTGGCCGCTCGACCGGCTGCGGGAAGTCGTGGGCGAGGCGCGCGCCCACAACCTCAACCTCCATCTGGACGGCGCGCGACTCATGAACGCTGCGGTCGCGAGCGGGACATCGGCTGCCGATTACGGGCGCGAGTTCGACACGGTCACCCTCTGCCTCTCCAAAGGGCTGGGCTGCCCGCTCGGGGCGGTTCTCGCCGGCTCCCGGGAAGGGATGGCCAAGGCGCGCCGGTTCAAGCATCTCTTCGGCGGGGCGATGCGGCAGGCGGGAATCGTCGCCGCGGCGGGGATCTATGCATTCGACCACCACATCGACCGCCTGGCCGATGACCACGCGAACGCGCGTCGGCTCGGAGAGGGCCTCGCCGAGGCGGGCCTTCCCGTCGACCTCGATCAGGTCGAGACGAACTTCGTCCTCGTCGATGTGGGGCGCATCGGCCTCCCGGCCGACGAGGCGGTCGCGCGGCTTCGCGCCGGAGGGGTGCTGCTCTCGTTCGCAGCGCGGACGGACGTCCTGCGCGCGGTCACGCACCTCGACGTCTCGGCCGAGGACATCGACGGCGCCGTCGAGGCCATCCCGCGCGCACTCGCCACCACCGACCGTCCGGTCGAGCTCGCCGGCGACGCGCCGACGCCCTATTGACTCAGGCCCCAGGCGGGCATAGCTTCGTGGCGCTCGCTACGAAAGGAGACCGAAATGGCGATCGAGCGTGCACCGGAGCTCGAGGAGCTCGTCGAGCAGGCGAACGAGGCCTACCGGGCCGGGGACTTCGACACGGTGGTTGCCTCGCTCTCGGAGGACGACGCGCTGCTCGTGGTCGGGACCGATCCCGACGAGCTGTGGCAGGGTCGTGAGGAAATCGTCGAGAGCCTGCGCGCGGAGATGGCGTCCAGGGGCGAGGAAGGCAGTCCGCAGTCGTCCACGAGCGAGAGTCATGGTTTTCGCTCGGGGGATATCGGCTGGGTCTTCACGCGGGGCCAGTTCGGGCTCGCCGACGGCTCGGAGATCCCGACCCGGACGATCTCGATCCTTCAGCGCGAGAACGGCGACTGGAAGTTCGTGCAGTTCGTCTCCTCGATCGCAGTGCCGAACTCTGCGCTCGAGGCCGGCTCGCCGCTCGCAGCGGGGCTGAGCCGCGCGGCGCGCTAAGAACTCCTTTCAGAATGGGGTTCTAAGCCGGCGCAACCTCGTCCCGCCCTAGGAACGAGGTCGAGGCCATATAGAAGACCGCGATGCCGAGGTAGAGGGCCGCGCTCGCCTCAGGGCTGGCGAACGCGAACAGAGTCGCGCCGCCGTACAGGAATGGGCCGGGCAGATAGGCGCGGCTGATCCCGCTCACCTCACGTGGGTCGGCGTCTGCGCGAAGAAGCCTTCGGCCGGTGGAGGCGTAGCGCCAGAGGAGGTTGAAGAAGACCGCGGTGATCGTGAGCGTTACGCCGTAGGTGAGCGCCGCGTCCCGGCCGTCGTCGCCCCAGGCGTAGTCCGCTAGGAGCGTCGTGGGGAACGGGACGAACGCGATCAGCATCAGGAGGCCGAGGTTGATGTAGAGGAAGCGGAGGTCCGTTTCCCGGATCTGCCGGAAACAGGTGTGGTGGTTCACCCACATGATCCCGATCGTGAGGAAGCTGGTCGCGTAGGCGAGATAGGAAGGCCAGAGGTCGAGCAGCGCCGGGCCGAGTTGCCCGCGCTCCTCGACGTGCGGCACGGCGATCTCGAGCACGAGCAGCGTGGTCGCGATCGCGAAGACGCCGTCGCTGAAGGCCTCGAGCCGGTTCTTCTCCACGCCGCCGAAGACTAGAGAGGGGCCCGGCTGAAGCCGAGCCCCTCAACGAGGGGGGCTTACTCGTACTGCAGCGCCCGGAGCACGTTCAGCTTCGCGGCGCGCCGGGCGGGAATGATCGCCGCGAGGATGCCGACGATGATCGCCACGATCGCGAAGATGACGAGCTGCTGCACCGGGATGGCGATGCGCACGTCGAACTGCGACAGCGCCCTGGTCATGAGGAGTGCAAGGAAGATGCCGAGCGGCAGTCCGAGTGCAGCCCCGATGAGCGCGGTGATGATGCTTTCGTGGCGCACCATCCGCCGTGCCTGCCGCCGGGTCATGCCCACGGCGCGCAGCATCCCGAGCTCGCGCGTCCGCTCGAAGACGGTGAGCACGAGCGTGTTGATCATGCCGAAGATGCTCACGACGACAGACAGAGTGAGGAGGACGTAGAGCAGGATCAGAAACTGGTTGAAGTCCTCGTCCTGGGAATCGATCCACGCCTCGCGCGTCTGCACCTTCGCGTCCGGGAAGTCCGCGACGGCCTGCTCGAGCCCTGCCGTCGTCGCCACGTCGTCGATCGCCGTGTTCACGAAGACGAACGAGTTCCGCGGGCGCTCGTAGAACGAGTCGAATGCTGCCTGCGAGACGGACACGCTGCCCAGGAGCGGGAAGAACGGCGGCGGCTTGTAGATCCCGCGAACTACCAGGCTCGCCGTCCTACCACTGGGGGTCAGGAGCTTGACGTTGTCGCCGATCTCGAGGTTCTTCTTGTCTGCGAAATCCTTGGCGACGATCGCTCCGTTCCGGCCGAGGCTTGCGAGTACGGCGTTCGAGCCGTCCTCCCATTCGAAGACGTACGCCTGGGCGATGTCGGCCGGCTGAATGCCGGTGACGTACTGGGCCTCGCCGGCAACCTTGCCGAGCTCCGCCCGCACGGACGTCACGAGATCTGCGTCCGACGAACTATCGAGGGCATCGGCGGCGCCGGTGACGAACGGCGAGAAGCCGTCCTGCGCCGTGACGACGTAGTCGGCCTTGACCTGGTCCTCGATCGCGCCCCGGTTCGAGGCCTTCATCCCGTTCGCGAGGACTGCGATGAAGGTGACGAGGGCGACGCCGATCATGAGCGCGGCTGCGGTCGAAGCGGTGCGCCCCGGGTTCCGCATCGAGTTCCCCTTTGCCAGGCGGCCGGCGGCCCCGCCGATTCGCTCTGCGGGCCAGCCGAGCACCGACGCGAGCGGCTTGACGAGATGTGAGGAGACCATCGCGACGCCGGTGAAGAGTGCAAGGACGCCACCTGCGATCGCGAGCAGTCGCGGTGCGGTTCCGAGCTCATCCTTGAACATGGCGAGCCCAAGGGCTGCGATTCCGATCGTGATGATCGCGATCGCGAGGTAGGGCACGAAGGGCGAGAAACGCGACTTCGGCAGAGTGGCTCCTTCACGGACCGCCGCGATCGGCGGCACGCGGGTCGCACGGAGTGCGGGGAAAATCCCTGCACAACGGTCAAGTCATCGGGCGATGCCGCTTGTTTTAGAATCAGTTGCGCGCCGCCGATCTGAAAGGTGTCACCGCCTTGCAATGATACTTCGTCCACGCGAGT
>JBDTRS010000065.1:0-12356 GCA_039931575.1 Gaiellaceae bacterium | reverse complement strand
AAGAGCGGTTTCCCCTGGATGTCCGGGGCAAGCCGCGCGAGCAGGAACGCGGCTGCGCCGATGACAGCGCCCCACGCGGCCAGGCGCGGGACGCTAGGTCGCGAGGGCAGCACCCGCGCGGTAGACCTGACCGGGAAGCTGGCGGCCAAGGACGCCCTCGAGCCACTCCGAGACCCCGACGAGCGCGTCGAGGTCGACGCCGGTCTCCACTCCTTCCCCGTGCAGGAGGTAGACGAGATCCTCCGTTGCGATGTTGCCGGTGGCGCGGGGCGCGAACGGGCACCCGCCGAGGCCGCCGACGGACGACTCGAAGACGCGGGCGCCCGCCTCGAGTGCCGCGTAGGCGTTCGCAAAACCCGTGTTGCGCGTGTTATGCAGGTGGACGCCTACTCGTGGAAGGTGCTTCGCCCCCTCGGCCACGAGCTCGCGCGCCTGCCGCGGCACGCCGACCCCGATCGTGTCGGCGAAGACGATCTCCCCCGCCCCCGCGGAGACGCAGCGCTCCGCCAGGGCGAGCACGGTTGCGGGCTCCACCTCTCCCTCGAACGGGCACCCGAAGGAGACGCTGATGGAGACACTGACGGGGAGTTCCGTCTCGATCAGCTCGAGCTCGGCGACCGACTCGTCCACCGACCGGTTCGCGTTGCGCTTGTTGAAGCTCTCGGTGGCGCCGAGCGTGAAGTGGACAGCATCGAGCCCGGTCGCAGCGAGGCGCTCGTAGCCCTTCGCGTTCAGGACGAGTCCCGCATAGACGACCCCGTCGCGGCGCTCGATGCCCGTGACCACCTCCTCGGCCAGGGCCATCTGCGGCACGCGCTCCGCGCTCACGAAGCTGACCGCTTCGACCTTGGGAAGGCCCGTGGTCGCGAGCCGGTTCACGAGCTCCGCGCGCACGGCCGGCGGAAGCGTCTCCGCTTCATTCTGCAACCCGTCTCGCGGGCCGACGTCGCAGATCGTGACGGAGGCTGCCATCATCTCGCGGCCGTGAGCGTACCGTTCCTCGCTGCCCAGCATGTCCGCGCTGCGCTCGCTCCCGGAGACGCGGTCGAGGCTGTCCGGACGGCGTTTCTCGAGCATGCGCGGGGGAACTGGCTCATGCCGTCCAAGGTCTACGTGCCTGCGCCGGACGGGGACTTTCGCGCCATGCCCGCGGCCGGGGCGGGGCACGCCCTGCTCAAATGGGTCACGTCGTTCCCCCGCAATCCCGAGCGCGGCCTTCCGACCGTGAGCGGGGTCGTCCTCCTCTCAGACGGGGCCACAGGTGAGCTGCGGGCGCTCATGGACGCCGGAGCCGTCACTGCGCTCCGCACCGGAGCGGCGGCAGTGCTCGCGGCCGAGACCCTCGCGCGCCCCACCTCCGCCCCTGCCGCGGTCATCGGCTCGGGGGTGAACGGCCGCGCCGTGGCACGAACCTTCATCGCGCGCGGCCGGCGTGTTCTCCTCTGGGACGCCCGTCCGGAGGCTGCCGAGGCCGCCGCGGAGGAGCTTGGAGACGAGGCCGCGGTCGCCTCAAACCGGGAGGAGGCGCTCGCCGCCGACATCGTCGTCACCGTCACCCCGGGGTTCGAGGTCGTGTTCGCCGAAGGCTCGCTCCACGCGGGGCAGCACGTGAGCCTGATGGGCGCCGACGGGCCGGGCAAGGCCGAGATCGCGGTGGACGAGCTCCTGCGGGCCCGCGTCGTCTGCGACGAATGGGAGCAGGCGAGCCACAACGGCGACATCGGGCGGGCGGTGGACGAGGGTCGTCTAGCCCGGGAGGACGTCGCCGAGCTCGGCCGCGTGCTTACCGGCGAGGAGGAAGGGCGGCGCGACGAGTCCCAGATCACCGTCTTCGACTCGACCGGCCTCGCCGTCCAGGACCTGGCCGTTGCGCTCGCCGTCTACGAGCGGTGGCGCGCTGACCCGAGCGCCGAAGCGTTCGCCGGAGCGGCCCAGATCGAACTCGGCTAGTCGCCACGCTCGCATGCTCCCGAAGGGGGCTTGTAACGGGCCGCATCATGCGTACTCTCGGTACATGGGGCCGCAAACCCTCCCGCGCTTGGCGGTCGTGCTGGCGCTGCTTGGCGCGCTCGTGATCGTCGGCTCGGCGCCGTCGGCGCGGTCACAACCCCGTGCAGAGATCCTGGTCGGCTTCGAGCCCGGGGTCTCGGCGAGCGCTCAGCGGGAAGTCCTGGCGCGCTTCGGAGCCGCCGGCGAGGAGCGGTACGCATCGATTCGCGGTTTCCTTGCCTCGGTTCCCGGCCGCCGCAGCGGCAGCATCATCGCCGCGCTCGAGCGAGATCCTCGAGTCCGCTACGCGGAGCCGAACGTTCGCTTCTACGCCGACCAGACGCCCGACGATCCGTCCTTCGGCCTGCTCTGGGGTCTCGACAACTCGGGCCAGGTCGTGGCCGGCACCGCCGGCACGCCTGACGCTGACATCGACGCCCCCGAGGCGTGGTCAGTCTCGACGGGCAGCACCGACGTGACCGTCGGGGTCATCGACACGGGAGTCGACTACAACCATCCGGATCTGGCCGACAACATCTGGATCAATCCGGGCGAGGACTGCGCAGGCTGCCGTAGCGATGGCGTCGACAACGACGGGAACGGCTACGTCGACGACTGGCACGGCTGGGACTTTCTGAACGACGACAACGACCCGTTCGACGACAACGGGCACGGAACGCACGTCGCCGGCACGGTCGGCGCGGTCGGGAACAACGCGACCGGGGTCGCAGGCGTGAGCTGGTCGGTCCGGATCATGCCCCTGAAGTTCCTCGGCGCAAACGGCGCAGGGGATGCGGCGGGGGCTGTGCGGGCCGTCCTGTACGCAAGCTCCATGGGCGCCGTCGTGACGAACAACTCGTGGGGCGGCGACGGCCACTCCCAGGCCCTCGCGGACGCAGTCGCGAACGCCGACGTCAGAGGTTCCCTCTTCGTGGCCGCAGCGGGCAACAACTTCTCGGACAACGACTCGAGCGCGAACTACCCGTCCAACTACGACTCCCCGAACGTCATCGCGGTCGCCGCGACGACGAACCGGGACGCGCGCGCCTGGTTCTCGAACTACGGACGCACCACGGTCGACCTGGGCGCTCCCGGCGCGAGCATCTTCTCGACCTGGCCGGGCGGCTCGTATCGCTACCTCGACGGCACGTCGATGGCAGCTCCCAGCGTGACCGGGGCCGTCGCCCTGGCGAAGTCTGCGTTCCCCGGCGCTACCGGAGCCGGGCTCAAGGCTCTGCTCTTGCGAACCGTCGACCCGAACGCGTCGCTCGCCACGCGCGTGACGACCGGAGGACGGCTGAACGCCGGCAATGCCCTCGCGTGTATGGATGCGCCGCAGGTCTGGCTCGAGGCTCCGGCTCCCGGATTTGCCGTGGAGGTTGGCCGGCCGCTGACGGTGCGCCTGCTGGCGGGCGCGTGCGGTGATCCCGCGGGGGCCGAGGTTTCGGTGACGGCCAACGGATCGCCGGTCGCCTTGACCTCCCGCGGCGACGGGCTCTACACCGGGAGCTTCACGCCGACGGAGGCGGGCGCGCTGACGGTCGACGCGACCGCCTCGACCCCCACCGCGACCGACGCGGTCAGCGTTGCCGGAGCGGCGACCACCGTCTATCCGATCGTGCCCGGGGGGCCTGCGGTCGCCGTCAGCTCGGCCGGCGACACGGTCCGGCTCGCCTTCGACGGCACAGCGGGACAGCGCGTCAGCCTCAAGCTCACCGACGTGACGATTGGGACGTCCGGCTGCTGCTCCGCGAAGATCTCGATCCTGAATCCGGCCGGATCCGCCCTCACGGGCCCCACCTACTTCGGCACGAGCGGTGGCTTCGTGGACACGAAGACGCTTGGCGCAACGGGCACCTACACGATCCTGTTGGATCCGCAGAGCACCGCCACCGGCGGCGCGACTGTGACGTTGTACGACGTTCCGCCGGACTCGACTGGGCTCGTCGTGGCGGGCGGCGAACCGGCGACAGCGACGGCGACGGTCCCGGGGCAGAACGCGCGTCTGGCGTTCGACGGTCTCGCCGGCCAGCGGATCAGCCTGAAGCTCACCGACGTGACGATCGGCAGCTCGGGAAGCTCGAGCGCGAAGATCTCGATCCTGAAGCCGGGCGGAACCACGCTGGTCGGTCCCTCGGCATTCGGGACGAACGGAGGCTTCGTGGACGTGAGGACGCTGCCTGCAGCGGGCACCTACACGATCGTGGTCGATCCGCAGTCGAACGCCGTTGGCAGCGCGACGGTGACCCTCTACGACGTCCCGCCCGATGCGACAGCATCCATCGTCCCAGGAGGGGCGCCGGTCTCGGTGGCGACGACAGTGCCCGGCCAGGACGCCGTGCTCTCGTTCGACGGAGTCGCGGGGCGGCGCGTGAGCCTCAGACTGACGAGCGTGTCGATCGGAAGCTCGGGGAGCGCGAGCGCGAAGGTCTCCATCGTCAGGCCCGACGGCACGACGCTCGTCTCTCCCACGTACTTCGGCACGAACGGCGGCTACGTCGACGTCAAGACGCTTCCGGTCACGGGGATCTACACGATCGAGCTCGACCCGCAGAGCAACGCCACCGGCGGGGCGACGGTCACCCTCTACGACGTGCCCCCGGACGCCGTGGGCTCAGTTGCCGTCGGCGGGGCCGCCACGACGGTCAGCCTCGGAGTTCCGGGCCAGAACGCGCGGCTCACGTTCTCGGGCAGCGCGGGCCAGCGGGTCACCCTGAGGCTCACCGGAGTCACGATCGGCACGTCGTGCTGCTCGAGCGCACAGGTGTCGGTCCTGAACCCGAGCGGCACCACGCTCCTCTCCCCGACGTACTTCGGTACAAGCGGCAAGACCCTCGCGCTGACGCTCGCCGCCACGGGCACCTACACGGTCGTCATCGACCCGCAGAGCAGCGCCACGGGTAGCGTGACCGCGGCGCTGACGTCGCCCTAGACGGGGTCGGCACGCTAACTCGGAGCTGGCAGACTTCGTCGGAATCACCGACATCTCGCACTTAGAGAGAGGAACCTCATGGCAGGACAGGTTGTGCACGTTGAATGGCCCGCGGGAGACCCCGACCGGGAGCAGAAGTTCCTCGAAGGCCTCTTCGGCTGGGAGTTCGAGAAGATGGAAGGGCCGATCGACTACCGGATGGCCCGAACCGGCGAGCAGTCGGGCGTGGCCGTCAACGCCTCGGAGGCCGACCGCGGGCTCATGACCTACTTCGACGTCGACGACATGGACGCGCAGCTCGCGCGCGTGCGTGAGCTCGGCGGCCAGAACGAAGAAAAGATGCCCGTCCCCGGGATGGGCTGGTTCGCGCACTGCCGAGATCCAGAAGGAAACGCCTTCGGCCTCTGGCAGACCGACGAGTCCGCACCACCGCCGCAGGGCTAGCTCAGAACCGCTTCTCGAAGACCTCGTAGTTTCGCTCGGCCTTCATGCCGAGCCGTTCGTAGAGCCGCCAAGCGCCCGTCGGGTTGATCGAGTCCGTCTTCAAGGTGACGCGCTCGATGCCCCGGCGGGCGAACTCGGCGAAGGTCTGCAGCATGAGGGCCTTGCCGAGGCCGCGGCCGCGCCAGTCCGGATGGACGACGAGGTCCTTCACGTAGCCCTCTTTCCAGTTGAGGGCGCCGCCGACGATGCGCTCGTCGGCGACGACGAGGAACCACGCCTCCGGGTCGAAGCTCGGATCTCCGAGCATGAGCGTTTTCCAGTCTTCGAAGGAGAGCGGCATGTGACCCGGCTCGGCGGCGTACGCCTTGTCGAGGAGGTCCTTGACGGCCGGCGCATCGTCGTCGCGAAAAGTCCGCACCGCGACGCCCTCCGGCCACGCGACCGGAGCCGGCTCCGTCGGGAGATCGACGCCCATGAGCCACACCTCCCAGGCCCTCTCGTAGCCGTTCGCCGCGGCAAAGGGCGCCGCGGCCGGCTCGTCCGTCAGGCCGATCAGACGCAACGTGTCGCCCTGCGCACGCTCCTCGCAGGCGCGCAGAAGGGCCGAGCCGATCCCTTGCCGCCGTTGGGGGCCACGAACGAGAACGTTCACGTCGTCGGCCCTCACGTCCGCATGCCCGACGATGCCCTCGGGAGTCTCGGCGACGTAGGCAGCCGCGACGATCTCCTGGAAGTTGGAGAACATGCCGTGGCTGATCTCGGCCTCCCCGAAAACCTTCGTCTGCCAGTCCGCCAGTATCTCGTAGGCCGCGTCGACGTCGGCCGGCTCGAGTGGCCTGATGTGGAACTCAGCCACGCTCCGCCGGCAGGCCGCGAGCCGACCACTCGCTCCATGAGCCCGGATAGAGCTTGGCCTCGATGCCTGCCCGCTCGAGGGCGAGGATGTCGACGCAGGCGGAGATTCCCGAGCCGCAGTAGACGACGACCTCCTCGGCCGTCGCGAGCTCGGGCGGGACGTCTTCGCTCGTGTACGGGAGGTTGATCGCACCGGGGATGTGGCCGGCAACCGGGTCGATGGGCTCGACCTCGCCGCGATAGCGCTCCGGCGCGCGGGCATCGACCACGACCACACCCGGTCGCCCGACCTCCTCGGCGAACACGACGTCGTCCTGCCGCGGCCGCGGGACGAACTCCTCCGCCTCGATGTCCTCCTCTCCCGACCGGAGGGGCCCCAGCCAGGTGTCGAGGCCTCCGCGCAGCACGGCCGCTTCGTCGTGACCGAAGTGCCGGAGGAGCCACCAGAGGCGCGCCGCGCCGCCATTCATGCCCTGGTCGTAGGCGACGACGAAGACCCCCTCTCCGATCCCGGCCGCGCCTGCCGCCCGGGCGAAGTCCTCCGCGGGCGGCAACGGGTGGCGACCGCCGTCTGCCCCGCCTGGCGGCGCCGAGAGGTCCCGCTCCACGTCCAGGAAGGACGCGCCCGGAACATGCCCTGCGAGGTAGAGCTCGCGCCCAGCCTCGGGCTGACCGAGCTGCCACCGGCAATCGACGAACTGCATCCGCACGAAGCGGAGGTTAGTTGTCGACGATCTTGTAGACCGAGCCTCCGATCGAGACCGCGAAGAGCTCGCCCCTCGAGTTCTCCCCGAACGAGACGAGGCCGGAGACGTTCGCGGCGACGCTCCGATTGGCGAGCGTGACGGCGTCTGCCCTCCGCACCTCGCCGTTCAAGTCACCGACGAAGTACTTTCCGACCTGACCGGGCATCTGCGTGCCGCGGTAGACGAATCCCCCGATTACCGTGAAGCCGGTTGAGCGCGGATATGCCCAAGCGGGCGCGATCAGCTCGCCCGTCCCCTTGAGCCCGTCGGTCGGACAGGTGTCCTGGAGGTCGCCTTCCCACTTGTCCCAGCCGTAGTTCTCGCTCGGACGGTTGACCTTCGCCGCCGGCAGATAGTTGATCTCCTCGCGGGCGCTCTGCCCCACGTCGCCGATGTAGATGTCCCCGTTTGCCCGGTCGAACGACCAGCGCCAGGGGTTGCGCAGGCCGTAGCCGACGACCTTCCAGCGCCCGTCGAAGCGGCGCACGAGCTTGCCCAGCAACGTGCCGGGGTTCTGTGCGCGCTCCTCGGGATCGCAACCGCTGCCGCCGTCTCCGAAGCCGAAATAGAGCTTCCCGTCGGGGCCGAAGCGGAGCGTGCCGCCGTTGTGGTTCTCGTACGGCTGGCCGACCCGCAGGAGGACCTTGCGCGTCGCGAGCTGTGCGCGGAGACCGAGCTTGTCGAGCGTGTAGCGCGCGATTACGCTGTCTCCCGCGGTGTTTGTGTAGTAGACGTACAGGTAGCGCATCGTCGGATGGAAGGTGATCGAGAGGAGGCCCTGCTCCCCGCCGTTCGAGACCATCCCGCTGATGTTCAGCACGGTCCAGCGGCGCCCGTCGCGGTAGCGGATGACCCGGCCCGGCTTCTCGGCCACGTACAGGGTCGAGCCCGCCACCCACGGCGGAGCGTCCACCTGGATCGGCGTGTTGAAGTTCGCCACGAGCTGCTTGTTGATTGCCGCGTTCGCCCCACCGGCGGCGGCGAGCACGATCGTCACGAGCAAGACCCCGAGGAAAGCGCGTCGCATCGGTCTAGAGAGTAGCCACATGATCGGTTTCCGCCTCCCCTTTTTTAGTCCAATACCGGGCGAGGCCCGCATAGGATTGCCAGAGCGGCCCGGCCTGCGTGTACACCGCCGCCGTCTCGGGATCCGCCCCGGCCGCGAGCTCCTCCTGGGCCGCCCGGACGAACTCGTCCTCCGTGGCGCCCTGGCGAACGCGCTCGGCCCACTCGCGGAGGCGACTTCGGGTCTCCTCCACATGCGGCGCCGGATCGTCGACCACGCCGAAGTGCGGAAGACAAAGACGCTCGGGCCTCCGTGCGGCGACGGAGTCGAGAGAGCGCTCCCACCCCTCGAGGTCGACGTCCGGCGGCGGCGACACCGGAGCGATCAGCTCCGAGGGCGGGATGCGCACGCCCGTCACGTCGCCGGAGAAGCAGGTGCCGTCCGAGTCGAGGAAGGAGACGTGGTGCGATGCGTGCCCCGGAGTCGGCCAGGCTTCTAGGCCGAGGACACGCTCGCCGATCACGGCGACGTTCTCCTCGGGCACCGGGACGAGCTCCCCCCAGAGCCGGTCGAAGTCGTCTCCGTACAGGCGGCGCGCGCTTCGTTCGAGACGGCTCGGATCGACGAGATGCGGCGCACCGATCTCGCTCACGTGCACGCGTAAGCCCGGGTTGCGGCGGACGAGAGTGCCCGCCGCACCCGCGTGATCGAGGTGGATGTGGGTGAGTACGAGATGGCGAAGGTCCTCGATGGCCACACCCTGACCCTCGAGCCCCGCTTCGAGCGCGCCGAGACACGACGCGGGGCCGCAGTCGACGAGCGCCGGCTCGTCCGCGGGAAGGAGGTATGACGCGATCACCCGGGTGCGCCCAAGGTGCAGCAGGTCGATCAGGTGCGCCACGCGCTACTGGACCGTGATCTTCCCTTCCATGCCGGCCGCGCGGTGGCCGTCGACCGAGCAGTAGTACGTGTACTCACCCGCTTGCAGATCGACGGTGACGCTCGCGCTCGCGCCGGTGACGACGTCCGTGCCGACATCCTCGACGCCGGGCCCTTCGACCGTGACGTCGTGTGGAAGCGACGAGTCGTTCGTGAAGTCGATCGTGACGGAGCCCGCGCTCGCGGTCAGAGCGGTCGGATCGTACTTCAGCGCTCCGCTCGGGTCTGCCGCAATCTTCAGGGTTTCGCCTCCGCCTCCGCCGCCGGTCGAGCCACCGCCGGTCGCGGCGGGGGTCGTCGAGGCGGAATCGCTTCCACCCCCGCAGGCGGCAAGGCCCAAAGCGAAGGCGGTCAGAATGAGGAGCAGGGGCAGCGCGCGTCGAGTCATCGATTCCTCCCTTGAAGTCGATTCACTCTACCTACGCGCGAGACCGCGAAATAGATCGCGACCGCGCCCAGCACGATGCCGGCCCACGCAGGGCTGAGGGACGGTCGGAGCACGTTCGGGATCGTCGCCGAGAGGGTGCCGCGTTTCACGAGCTGCTCG
Organism: Gaiellaceae bacterium; assembly: GCA_039931575.1. GTDB lineage: Bacteria > Actinomycetota > Thermoleophilia > Gaiellales > Gaiellaceae > DATEOR01. The sequence goes on along the minus strand of JBDTRS010000065.1, from coordinate 2,898 downwards.
GTCCAGAAGTCCTGGAGCGCGTTCGCAACGCCGTAGGAGAACATGAGCGCGAGATAGGCCGCGAGCCCCGCGGCGAGCCGGCGAGACGCGATCTGCCCGGGCACGCGCGAGAGGACGAGCGCCGACAGGCCGAGGAGAGTGCCGTCCATGCCGTGGTGGTGCCCGAGATGCACCGCGCGGAGCGACGGCTCCCCTCCGGTCGGCGGCTTGAGCTCCCCGGCGAGGAAGATCCGGCCGAGGAGGGGCGCATCGCTGACGTAGTAGCCGAGCTCCGCGAAGATCCATGGCAGCGCGGCGAGGACGAGGAGCACGCCGAGCACGATCCTGACCACGTCGCCCCGCCCGCAGGGCCTCGTCGAGCCGATGCCCTCGCGGAGAAGGGCCCAGACGGTCAGCGCGAGGACGATTGCGGCGCCCACGCCGGCGAGTGCGTTGACGGGCTTGGCGTCGAGGTCTGCCTGGTCGATCACACCGGGAAGGCCGACGGTGGCGCAAAGAACGACTGCCAACGCCGCCAGGGCCGTCGCGGAGCGCGTGGCCAGGCGTCCCGCCGCGATGGCGGCCAGGGCGACGGCGACGATGGCAAACGGAAAGCCGACGAAGAGAAGCGCCCGGGAAAAGCCGGCTTCGGGGCCGCTGCCGCTGACGTTATAGAGCTCGCGGGCGGGCAGGCGCGTGTAGGTAGCGAAGACGGCGAGGGCGAAGAGTGCGAAGAGCCCCCAGACCACGAGCGTCTCGGAGAGACCGGGTCTGCCCTTTTGCTCCATTTCAGGCGAGCCTAGACTAGTCGGGCCATGCCGGAGACGAATTGCGCCGCCTGCGGGTTCGCCAACCCCGCCGGGGCGCTCTACTGCGGGAACTGCGGGCAAGGCCTCGGCCGCCCATGTCCCTCCTGTGGGACGCCTGCGGGCGAGGGGCTCATGTTCTGCACCGCTTGCGGCGCTCCGCTCGGCGGCGACGAGCTGGCGGAGCATCCGGCCGAGGAGCGGAAGATCGTCAGCGTCGTCTTCGTCGATCTCGTCGGCTTCACCGGGCGCGCCGAGAAGCTCGACCCGGAGGATGTGCGCGCCCTTCTGAACCCGTACCACGCGCGGGCCAAGGCCGAGCTCGAGCGCTTCGGCGGGACGGTCGAGAAGTTCATCGGCGACGCTGTCATGGCCGTCTTCGGCGCGCCGGTCTCCCACGAGGACGACCCCGAGCGAGCCGTGCGGGCGGCTCTGGCGGTGCGAGAGGCGATCGCCGAGCTAAACGCCGCCGACCCGTCCCTCGACCTTGCCGTACGCGTGGGCGCGGCCACCGGCGAGGCCCTCGTGAACGTGAACGCCCGCGCCGAGCGCGGCGAGGCGCTCGCCGCCGGAGACGTGCTCAACACCGCCTCCCGCCTCCAGTCGGGCGCGCCCGTGAACGCTGTCCTCGTCGACGAGACCACGCGCCGCGCCACCGGCGATGCGATCGAGTTCGAAGCTGCCGAGCCCGTCGCAGCCAAGGGGAAGACCCAGCCCGTGCCCGCCTGGCTGGCCGTCGCGCCGCGGGCCAGGCTCGGAGTCGACATCGCCTTTCGAGGGCGCGCACCCCTCGTGGGCCGGGATGAGGAGCTGGAGACGCTCCTGGCCGTCCTCGCCCGTGCCCAGCGCGAGCGCGCTCCCCAGCTCGTCACCCTCGTCGGCGTACCGGGGATCGGGAAGAGCCGCCTCATCTGGGAGCTGTACTCCGCGCTCGACGCGAGCCCGGACACGTACGTCACCTGGCGCCAGGGGCGTTCGCTCTCCTATGGAGACGGCGTGCCCTTCTGGGCCCTCGGCGAGATGACGAAGGCGCATGCGGGCATCCTCGAGACGGACGGGGCCGAGCAAGCGTTGGAGAAACTCGCTGCCGCGGTGGCGAGCGCGATCGGCGACGAGGGCGAGGCGTCCTGGGTTGAGACCCACCTGCGGCCGCTGGCGGGGCTCGCGGGGAGTGCCGAGCCGGGCGGCGACCGAGGAGGCGAGGCCTTTGCCGCCTGGCGGCGCTTCTTCGAGGCGCTCGCCGAGCAGCGGCCGCTCGTGCTGGTCTTCGAGGATCTGCACTGGGCCGACGACGGCCTGCTCGAGTTCGTCGACCACCTGGCCGACTGGGCGACCGACGTGCCGATCCTGATCGTCTGCACCGCCCGCCCGGAGCTCCTCGACCGCCGTCCGGGCTGGGGAGGCGGCAAGCGCAATGCGACGACGCTCTCCCTCTCGCCGCTCACGGAGGAGGAGACCGAGACGCTCCTCGAGTCGCTGCTCGCGAACGATGGCCCTGCCGCGGCGCGCAGCCCGGATCTCCTTGCCCGGGCCGGCGGCAACCCCCTCTATGCGGAGGAATACGCCCGCATGGCGGCGCAAGCCGGAGAGGAGCTTCCCCTCCCCGATTCGGTGCAGGGAATCGTGGCCGCACGCCTCGACACGCTGCCCCCCGAGGAAAAGGCACTCGTCCAGGTCGCGTCGATCGTGGGCAAGGTCTTTTGGGTCGGCGCACTCGCCGCAGTCTCGGGGCTCGACCAGCCGGACGTGCAGGCGCGACTGCACGCACTCGAGCGCAAGGAGTTCGTCAGGCGCGAACGCCGCTCCTCGGTCGCCGGCGAGACGGCCTACGTCTTCCGCCATGTCCTCGTCCGCGACGTCGCCTACGGGCAGATCCCCCGCGGGCGCCGCGCCGACCTGCACCGGCTCGCGGCGGGATGGATCGAGTCGCTCGCAGCCGACCGGCCCGAGGACCTCGCGGACATGGTCGCGCATCACTACTCGTCCGCCCTCGCCCTCGTCCGCAGCGCAGGAGGCGACCCTGGCGACCTCGAGCGCCGAGCCAGGCTCGCGCTCCGGGAGGCGGGCGACCGGGCCGCCGGCCTGAACGCCCTCGACGCCGCGGCGCGCTTCT
>JBDTRS010000064.1:0-12395 GCA_039931575.1 Gaiellaceae bacterium | reverse complement strand
ATCGAACCTGCCGATGAACTGCCTGCACCTGACCAGTGGAGCGTGCGGGATTTGAACCCGCGACCTCCGGCTTGCAAAGCCGGCGCTCTCCCAGCTGAGCTAACGCCCCGTTCCTAGGTCACTTTAGTCTGCCCGCCTGCCGTCCGGTTTGCGCGGAGGGCGCGGCCGGACGGGAGGCTCAGACGACGAGGTGGGTTATCGGAACGCCGAAGCGCTCGCGGGCCTCCTCGGCGGAGTCCTGCTCCAGCCAGCCTGCGTCGTCTCCCTTACGGGTGACGACGAGCACCTCGTCGGCGGGGAAGGTTCGGAGCGCGTCCTCGATCGCCTGCACCGGGTCGGTATCGCCGACCTCGACCTCAGTGTGCCCGGCTTCGGACTCGACGGCTCCGGCCGCCTCGCGTGCGATTCCCTCGGCCTCCGAGCGCGCCTCGTCCTCGTCACTGGCGAGCCACTGAAGCGGCGAAAGGTCGGAGGCGGGAGCGACGACGCGCACCTCGGCGTTGCCTCCTGAGTGATCTCGTACCGCGTCACGAAGCACCTTCGGATCGACCGGCGCGGTCGCGACGACAAGAAGCTTGCGTGCGTTCATTCCTCCCGGATACCCGATCTAGGGAGGAAGGAAAACGGCGTAGCCGCCGAAACACGAACCATGCGGCTTCTCCTGCGGCTTGGCGCGGCTCTCGTCGTCACCCTCGCGATCGCGGCTCCCGCGAGCGCGATCCTGAACGGCAAGCCCGATACCCAGCATCCGTATGTCGGCCTCCTCGTCACGGTGATCGACGGCCAGCGTGTGCCGGTCTGCTCGGGTTTCCTCGCCTCCCCGACCGCGTTCGTCACGGCTGCGCACTGCGTCGACGCCCTCGGCTCGCGCCCCGCCTACGTCTCCTTCGACCAGGCCTTCACACCGGGCTCGCCGCTCCGGCCGGGAACGAGCGTCCCGAATCCCGCGTTCGGGTCGCCCGAGGCGAACACGCACGACATCGCGCTCGTCGTCCTCGACACGCCCGTGACCGACCGCGGCAGCGCCCAGCTCGCGAGCGTCGGGCTTCTGGGCTTGATCGGCAAGAAGGATCCCTTGACCGTCGTCGGTTACGGCGCCAACGGCTTCCTCAGAGGCGGCGGCCGTCCGGCTCCGGAGTTTCGACTCGCCCGCACCTACGGCGACGCGCGCATCTCCAAGCTGGAGAAGGCCGGGTTCAACCTGCGGATGTCGAGCGGGATCTGCTTCGGCGACTCCGGCGGACCGGTGTTGCTCGGCGGCACCGACGTCGTCGTCGGTATCAGCTCGTTCGTGAACAACCGCCAGTGCGCAGGCAATGCGTTCGCGTACCGGGTCGACACGGCCGAGTCGCTCGCGTTCCTCGGGCCCTACATGTAGGCCGCCCCTTGGCGGCGCGGGGCTAGTCGCCCCAGTCGAAGTCGCGCGAGCGGCCCCAGAGGGTGTCCTCGGGATCCTGAGCTTCCGCGTCCCCGTTTTGGTCGGTCGGCCAGGCCAGGACCTTGTTGGGGTCGATCTGAGGCTCGATGCCGCTTAGCGTGTCTTCGATGCGGGCTTGCTCTTCGGACTTGAACAGTGGATGGTTCTGGAAAGGGTCGTCGACGCGGTACCGGTCGATCGGCATCTCGCGCTCGAGATCGTTGTTCTTTCGTTTCAGCTCGAGGTGATCCTCGATTATGCGCGCGAACGTCGAATCCTTATCGAACGTCATCACACCTCCGTCGTTCGGGGTCGTCGGGCGCCGTGGGCGAGCGGCAGATCATAGACGACTCCGTCAGTTTGTATGGATTCTAGGGGACCCTAGTGCGGTGCGCGGACGGCCCCGTTGGTGTCCGCACAGACCACACAGTTCTTGCCCGCCCGCTTCGCCCGGTAGAGCGCTTCGTCGGCCGCGGCGAAGAGAGACGCAGCCGTCGCCGCCTCCGGGAAGGACGCGACCCCGAAGCTCGACGTGACGGTGACGGCCACGCCGGCCCCCTTTGCCATGGGGGTCGTCGCAACCGCCTGGCGCAGGCGCTCGGCCAGCTGCTCGGCGCCCGCCAGGTCGGTCTGGGGCAGCAGGACCGCGAACTCCTCGCCGCCATAGCGAGCGGCCACATCGATGTCGCGGACCGTCTCGCGGAGGATGTCCGCGAACTTCCGCAGCACCTCGTCGCCGGCCTGGTGGCCGAAGCGGTCGTTGACCTGCTTGAAGTCGTCGAGGTCGGCGAGGATGAGAGCGAGGCTGCCGCCGAAGCGCTCGGCGCGGCTGATCTCACCGGCGAGGGAGTCCTCGAACTCGCGCCGGTTTGCCAGCTCGGTGAGTCCGTCCGTGCTTGCCTGGCGCGCCACAAGCCGGTGCAGCCGCACGTTCTCGAGAGCGATCGCGGCCTGCGAGCCGAGCCAGAGCGCGAGCTCGCGGGACTGGTCGCCGAAATCGGTGCCGGAGGGAGTGAGGAGGAGCATGGAGCCTTCGCCGCCCTCGGGCCCGAGCGGGATCACCAGCGGACGGCCGTCTTCGGCGGGCTCCCCCGCGCGCGCCTGCTCCTCGCCGTCGACGATGAGCCGCCCGCCCTTCGCACCGGTGGCCTCGACGGCGCTCTCGACGATCACGGTCAGGAGCATGAAGGGGTCATGCGTGGCGGCGAGGGCCTTTCCGAAGCGGTCGACGGCGTCCTGCACCCGGCCGCGCTCGGCGGCGAGCTGCCCCGACATGTCGTTGAATGCGCGGCCGAGCTTCGCGAACTCGTCGCGGCCGCGGACGGGCACGCGCTGGCCGAACGTTCCGCGCGAGACGGCGCCCGCCGCATCTGCGAGCTCGCGGAGCGAGCGCACGATCGTCCGCCCGAGTAGCCACGCGAGCAGCGCCACGACGGCTAGGGCGAGGAAGGCGAAGAGGAGGAACCGCTCGCGCAGGTCGCCGACCGCGGCTTCGATGCCGCTCTTCGGCGTCAGGACGACCAGCGTCATCGGGGGATCGCCGGTGAGGATCGGGGCCGAGACGGCGCGGTAATCCGCGCTGCCGAGCGTCACGTAGCGCGGCTTCGGTCCGGGAATCTCATTCTGGCCGACAAGCCGGGGCGGGCCCGCGACGATCCGGCCCCGGGTCGCAAGGAGAAGGAGATCTCCCGGCTCGAGACCTGAGCCGGAGCGGAGCTCGGCCAGAAGGCTCCGGTCGAGCGGAATCCAGACCACGATGCGGCCGAGAAGCCCTCCGCTCGCCGAGAACACGCTTGCCGAGCGAGTAACAGCGAGGGCGGGCGGAGCATCGCCGGCGACCAAGCGGTCGTTCCAGAAGAAGCCGGTATTGGGGACATCGCGCGAGACGCGGATGAGAGCCGCGCGGTTTCGACTCACGAACGCGCGCTGCACGACGGTCGCATGCGCGAGCGAGTTCACCGTTCCGGCGGCGTCGTCCCGCACCTTCTGGCCGTAATCATTGATCGCGACGCGGAGCGCGGCATTCAACCGCGAGTCTGCATTGCCGAGCTCACCACGGCTTGCGACCTCGCTGAACGCCCACGAAGCCGCCAAGAGAGGCAGCAGTGAGAGGAGAAGAAAATAGGTGACGAGTCGGAGCTTGAAGCTGCCCAAATGCCGCGCCTTACAGTCTCGGGGGTTAACTACCTAGCCGATACGTCTATCGACTTCGCCGCAATCCCTCTTTAGAGGGATCCCACGCCTGGCACGCTAGAAGATGGGCCGCTCGAGGGCGATGGCGAGAACCATTCCCACGAACCAGCAAAGTCCGGCAAAGGCGACGGCAAAGGCCGCCAGACCGCGCTGGAAGCCGCCGATGGCGGCCGCGACGAGCGCGGCGAGGACTGCGCCCGTCCCGACCCGGCCGGGGTAGTAGACGACCCCGGCAGCCGCCGCGAAGATCGCGAAGGCGGCCAGGAACCCGGCCACATACGACGCCGGGCCGTCGGCCGGCGCGCTGCGAGTCTCGTCGGCGTTCAAACGGCTCTCTCAGCTCGTGCGGGCGCCGGAGCAGGGAGCGGACGTCTCGCCGGAGAACCGTGCGGGCCGGGCCGGCGGCCGGGGATCGGCTTGTGCCGGCGCAACGGCCGAAGCGGCGAACCGCCGCCGCCGTCCCCTTGGAGGGGCGGTTGGTAGGCCGGGCCGCTGCCCGGCTCGGGCGGATCCTTGACGGCCCACCAGATCACGCAGCCGAGATAGACGGCCGGGATCTTCAGGATCACCAGGAAGAAGATGGTGAACCAGAGCATCTCGCCGGAGTGTAACCTAGCCCGCTTCACGTAAATACCAACCTGGCGCGTCGCCGTTGCGGCCAACTCCGGCGATGCGCTTTCCGGCCGTCGCTCGCCCAGAAAGACGGCCCTGATCATGTTCCCGACAAAGGGGGTTCTCACGTGAGTTCATCGCGCGCGAGCAGACTCGCCCTAATCACCGCGGTCTCGCTTCTCTGTGTCCCGGCGGCTTTCGCCCAGGAGCCCGGAGAGACGACCACCGGCACAACGACGGAAACGGCGTCGACCACCGAGCCCGTTCCAGAACCGTGGGCCGAGACGCCCCAGACGCGTCTCCTACTCCGGCAGGCGACCCGCTACAAGCGGACCGCCCGCCGTTTGCACCGGCTGATGGGAAAGCCGCGGCCACGCGTCGCCGGTCGCCCCGCTGGCTTCGATTCGCTCCTCGCCTACCGGCAGTGGCTTCGCCGCACCTGGCGTTCCAGGGCTGTACGGGCCCAGGAGAGAGCACGGCGGCCGCCACACCTCGGCGCGTGGCGGTGCATCCACCGGCACGAGGGTCCCTGGCGCGATCCGAACTCGCCCTACTTCGGCGGGCTGCAGATGGACCTGACGTTCCAGCGGCAGTACGGCCCCGACCTTCTCCGGAAGAAGGGCACCGCCGACCGCTGGACGCCCTTCGAGCAGATGTGGGTCGCGGAACGAGCGCTTCGATCCGGTCGCGGCTTCTACCCGTGGCCACTCACAGCGCGGCGCTGCGGGCTCATCTAGCCCGGAGGTCGAAGCACCGCGAACTGGTCCGTGACCTCGAGCCTGGGGTTCCGGAAGCGATAGACGGTTGCAGGACGCCCGCCCGCTCGCCCGGGCGGGCGCTGCTCCCCGGTCGGCTCGAGCAGGGCGCGGCGGAGGAGGATCCGCTGGAGGTTCGTCGCCGAGAGGTCGTGGCCGAGAGCGGCGCGGTAGAGGCCGCGGAGCTCCGCGATCGTGAAGGCCGGCGGTGCAAGCGCAAAGCCGATGTTCGTGTACGAGAGCTTCGCACGCAGGCGCTCCCGCGCCGCGAGCACGGCCGCAAGGTGGTCGAACGCGAGCTCGGGAAGGTCGTCGACCGGGTGCCACGCGGTGTCCTCCGGGATGCTGGGATCGCTTCCCGCCGGCACGAGCCCGAGGTAGGCGGTCGCCACGATGCGGGTCTCCGGGTGCCGGCCGGGAGCGCTGAGCGTCTCGAGCTGCTCGAGGTGGGAGAGGCCCCGGACGTCCACCTTGGCGGCGAGGTGGCGCCTGATCGACTCCTCGAGCGTCTCGTCCTCGCCGAGCAGGCCACCCGGTAGCGCCCAGGAGCCCGCGAACGGCTTGAGCGCCCGCTCCCAGAGCAAGACCTCGAGCTTGCCGCTCCGCACCTCGAGGACGACCGCGAGGGCCTCGTGCTCTGTCGGGTGCGTGGTAGACTTTCCCAGCGGTTATCGCCTCATAGTCGCAAACCTAGAGGAAGGGTAGCGCAGATGGCAGTCGTCGAGGCCCCGGCCCCCACCACGCGAGTCGACGTCGAGGACGTCCTCGCCGCCGGTGGCTTCACGGCCTTCCACCGCCGCGCGGTCGCGGTCACCGGCTTCGCATGGACGTTCGTGGCGATGGAGATCCTGCTCGTCGGCTTCACCGTCCCGCTCTTCACCTCGATCTGGGGGCTCTCGGGCAGCCTCGCCGGGTGGATCACCGCATCTGCTCTCGCCGGGTCGCTCGTCGGGAGCGTCGTGCTCGGGCGCCTGGCCGACCGCATCGGGCGCCGCCAGATCTTCGTCGGCGCGATCCTCTGGTACGCCTCCTTTACCGCCTTGACCGCCCTTGCCTGGGGACCCTGGTCGCTGTCGGGCTTCCGTTTCCTGGCGGGAATCGGCCTCGGTGGCCTCCTCGTCGTCGACCCCTCCATGCTCTCGGAGTACCTCCCGCCGCGAAACCGTGGCCGCTTCCTCGTCTTCCTGGACTTCTTCTGGCCGGTCGGCCTCCTCCTCGCGACCGGGCTCTCCTGGGTCTTCCTCGACCAGGTCGGCGGCGACTGGGGTTGGCGCTATCTCTTCCTCGCCGCGTCGTTCCCGGCCTTCCTCGCCTTCTTCGCCCGCCTCTCCCTGCCCGAGAGCCCGTACTACCTCGCCCGCGCGGGGCGGGTGCAGGAGGCGGCCGTCGTTCTCGAGGAGATCACCGGCCGGCCGGTCGAAGCAGGCGAGCTGGAGGTGCCGAAGGAGCCCCGGAGCTCCGTGCGCGAGCTCGTCTCGGCGAGGCTCCGCAGCACGTCGGCGATGATCGCCCTCGTCTGGATCGCCCTCAACATCTCCTACTACGGCCTCTTCCTCTGGCTGCCCTTCGTGCTCCAGGGCGAGAAGGACTTCTCCATCAACGTCTACCTCCTCCTGACGCTCTCGGCGCTCTCCCAGTTTCCCGGCTACGCCGCCTCGATCTGGCTCGTCGAGCGGATCGGACGCAGGCCGACGCTCACCCTCTTCCTCGCGCTCGGGGGAGTGAGCGCGCTCACGTTCGCCCTCGCAGACTCGCAGCCGGTGTTTGTCGCGGCGCTCTTCTTCGTCGGCTTCTTCAACCTCGGAGCCTGGGGCGCGGTGTACCCGTACACGGCGGAGCTCTTCCCCACCCGCATGCGCTCGAGCGCGTTCGGAATGGTCGAAGGGGTCGGCAAGGGCGCGGCGATCGGCGGGCCCTACCTCTTCGGCGCTCTCATCGACTGGACAGGCGACACCGTCTGGTCGCTCGTCTTTGTCGCTCTCGTGATGGTCGCGGGCGCCGCGGTGACCATGTTTGGCCGGGAGACCCGCGGGCAGAAGTTCGCGTAACGCGTGGCGAACCGGCTCGCCCAGGAGACCAGCCCCTACCTCCTCCAACACGCCGACAACCCGGTCGACTGGTACGCGTGGGGGGAGGAAGCCTTCGGGCGCGCGCGTGAGGAGGACAAGCCGATCCTCCTCTCCATCGGCTACGCCGCCTGCCACTGGTGCCATGTGATGGAGCACGAGTCCTTCGAGGACTACGAGACCGCCCGGCTCATGAACGAGCGCTTCGTGTCGGTGAAGGTCGACCGCGAGGAGCGCCCGGACGTGGACGGTCTCTATATGGAGGCCGTCGTCTCCCTGACCGGGCACGGGGGCTGGCCGATGACCGTGTTCCTCACCCCCGACGGCCGGCCGTTCTACGGCGGCACGTACTTCCCGCCCGAGCCCCGCTTCAACATGCCGAGCTTCCAGCAGCTCCTCGTCGCCGTGTCGGAGGCCTACACGGCCAAGCGCGACGATCTCGAGCGCCAGGCCGACGCCCTGGTCGAATCCATCCGTGAGGCGAGCGATCGGGGCCCGTCCAACGAGCCGCTCACCTCAGAGCTGATCACGCGGGCGGTCTCGGCCCTGCGCGGCCAGTTCGACCCCGAGCATGGCGGCTTCGGGCGGGCGCCCAAGTTCCCACCCGCTTCGAACCTGGAGCTCCTCCTCCGCACGGGCCGGGACGACGCGCTCGAGCTCGTGACGAAGACCCTCGACGGGATGGCCGCGGGCGGGATGTACGACGTCGTCGGCGGCGGCTTTCACCGCTACTCGGTCGACGATGCCTGGCTCGTCCCCCACTTCGAGAAGATGCTCTACGACAACGCGCTCCTCGCCTCCACGTACCTCCACGGCTGGCTCGTCACCGGCGAGGATCGCTACCGGCGCGTGGTCGAGGAGACGCTCGACTACATGGTGCGTGAGCTGCGCCTGCCCGAAGGGGGCTTCGCCTCGGCCCAGGACGCGGACACGGACGGCGTCGAAGGGCTCACGTACTCGTGGACGCCGGCCGAGATCGAGGAGGCCCTCGGCGGCCCACATTCCGAGTGGTTGCAGCCCTTCGAGCACGACCGTTTCGTGCTCAGGGCCGAGCTGCCCGAGGAGGCGCGGCAGCGACTCTTCGAGCTGCGCGCCCGGCGACCGCAGCCGCTTCGCGACGACAAGGTGGTCTCGGCCTGGAACGGGATGGCGCTCGCAGCGTTCGCTGAGGCCGCGCACCGGCTGGAGCGGCCCGACTACCTGGACGTAGCCGTCTCCCTCGGCGGATTCCTCCGCGAGACGATGGCCGACGAGGAGGGACACCTGCGGCGCACCTACCGCGACGGGGTCGCCAAGATCGACGGCTACCTCGAGGACTACGCGCAGGTCGCCAACGGCTACATCGAGCTCCACTGGGCGACCGGCGACCTGCGCTGGCTCGAGGAGGCCAAGCTCCTCGCCTCGCACGCCTCCCGTTTCGCGGACGAGGAGCGCGGCGGCTGGTTCGTCGGCGACCAGGAGCTCGTGGCGCGGCGGAAGGAGTTCGACGACCACCCGACCCCGTCCGGGAACTCGATGATGGCCTACGTCATGCTCAGGCTGGCGCGGATCTGGGGGGACGACGACTTGGAGCGCGCCGCCGCCGGGGCTTTCCGACTCGCCTATCCATTCCTCGAGCGCGCGCCTACCGCACTCGGCCACATGCTCTGCGCTCTCGACCTCTACCTCTCGCCGCCGCGGGAGATCGCGGTGGTCGGGTCCTCGCCCGAACTCCGCCGCGCGGCTCTGGCGGGCTTCCAGCCGAACACCGTCTTCGCCTTTTCCGACGAGCCGACCGACGCGGTCCCCCTGCTCGCCGGCAAGGATCTGGTCGGCGGCAACCCGGCCGCCTACGTCTGCGAGCGCTTCGCCTGCCAGGCCCCGATCGTGGCCCCCGAGGACCTGCGCGCGCTCCTCTCCCCTACCGGATCCCGATGAGTTTGTGTTCCACGGTCACATATGGGAACCGGCCGGTGAAAAGATCCGCTAGCAGCCGGTCGAGATCGTCCGCATTCCGGCGCTTTCGTGCCCGCTCGACGATCAGGATGCGCCGCACCGCCGAGTAGCTCGGCCGCGGCTCCCCCACCCGGGCCGAAACGGGGCGCAGCAGACGCCACGCCTCCGCGTACGGCATCCCGAAGGCGTCGAGAATCCGCAGCGCGAGGACGAATTCGCGGTGCACGGGCGGGTGGAAGGCCACCGGTCGAGGATCGAGGAAAAGAGTTTGTGCGTGTGGAACACAAGCGGCCGGGGGTGTGCCGTTCTATCCGCACGACGATGCGCCTCCCAGCGCTTGCGCGCCTCGGCGAGAACTGTGAGGCTCAGCATCGTGCTCCGCCTCTACGACCATCCAGCCTCCTCGAACTGCATGAAGGTGCGGATGCTGCTCGCGCACCTCGATATTCGCTACGAGAAGGTCTTCGTGGACATCTTCGCGGGCGGGGGGACGCAGCCCGATCACCTTGCTCGGAACCCGGCCGGCCGCACGCCGGTTCTCGAGCTCGAGAGCGGGGAGTTCCTCGCGGAGTCGCACGCGATCCTGCTCTACCTCGCGGAGGGCACGCCCTATCTCCCCGACGACCGGATCGAGCGGGCGCACGTCTGGCAGTGGCTCTTCTTCGAGCAGAACCTGCTCGAGCCGAACATCGGAACCGGCCGCTTCTGGATCAACACGGGCCGCGCCGAGGGCATGCCTGAGGCCCTCGCCCAAAAACAGGCCGCCGGCGCGCAGGCGCTGGACGTCCTCGAGCGCCGGTTGGCGGACAACGACTACCTCGTCGGCGAGCGGTACACCATCGCCGACATCGCGCTCTACGCCTACACCCACGTCGCCGCCGAGGCGGGCATCGACGCCTCGGGCCGACCAGGCATCGACGCGTGGATCAAGCGCGTCGAGGGCCAGCCGGGCTTCGTCAACGACCTCGGCCCGTACCCGGACAAGGCCGCCCCGGGGCGCTCGCAATCAGTCCACGGATGACGACCGGCGGCCGCCTTCTCTCGGTGAACGTCGGGAGCCCGCGGCAGATCGAGTGGCTCGGGCGCGTGGAGGCGACCTCGATCTGGAAGGAGCCGATCGAGGGCAGGATCCCGGTGCGGGGCGTGAACGTCGCGGGGGACGACCAGGCCGACCGGGAGGTTCACGGCGGTCCCGACAAGGCCGTCTACGCCTACGCGCGCGAGGACACGGACTGGTGGGAGAAGGAGCTCGGCCGGGACCTCGAGCACGGCGTCTTCGGAGAGAACCTGACGACCCAGGGCGTCGATGTGTGCGGCGCCGTGGTGGGCGAGCATTGGGAGGTCGGTAGCGCAGCGCTCGAGGTGTGCCAGCCGCGGATCCCTTGCTGGAAGCTCGGCGCGCGCATGGGCGACCAGAACTTCCCCGTCTACTTCGCCGCCGCCGGCCGACCGGGCGCGTACCTCAGGATCATGCGCGAGGGCGAGATCGGCGCCGGCGACGAGATCCGCGTCGTCGAGCAGCCGGGGCACGGCGTCACGGTGGGCGAGGTCGCGCGGATCTACCACCAGGAGCGAGCACGAGCCCGGACGCTGCTCTCCGTCCCCCAGCTCGCGCCGGAGTGGCGAGAGTGGGCCGCAAAGCGCGTCGGTGGGCCAGAGCGCGAGTCGGCCGAGGTCTAAGCTGCGGGCGTGCCGAAGCTGGCGCCCCTCGTCCTCGTCGTCTTCCTCAGCGCCTGCGGGAGCGGCGGCGCGGGGCAGACCGAGACCGTGATCGTGGCGACCGAGACCGTGGTCGAGACCCTGACCACCACCGAGGCAGCGTCCGCTCCGCTCGCCACGCCCACCTTCAAGCTGCCCTCCGGAAACATCGGCTGCGCGTCCTCGGAGGGTGTGCTCGTATGCGACATCCTGAGCGGGCTCAAGCCTGAGCCCTCCGGACAATGCGAGCTCGACTGGGTCGGTCTCGAGCTCGAAGTCCAGGGGCCGGCGCAGCCGAGGTGTGCCGGCGACACCTCCTTCGACCAAGCGGCGCCGGTGCTCGACTACGGGGAGACCTGGGCGAGCGGCGGGATCGCCTGCTCCTCCACGAAGGCGGGCCTCGAGTGTCGAAACCGTGACGGACGGGGATTTTCCCTCGCGCGCACCGCCTGGACGACGGCGTAGCGCTGCGAACGGTGATGGACGCCGGCCGGATCGAGGAGCCTCTGGCGGGCCGCGAGCGCCCGCTGCTCGACCAGCCGAGCGGCCGCGGCCTCTGGCTCGCGAACCAGCTCTGCGATCTCGTCCAGATGCGCGCCTTCGAGAACGGCGGCACCGTGCGGATCTACATGTCGCGCGACTAGCCGTCCCCTCTTGGCGGCCGAGGCGTTCTTGGGCTAGTAAGCCGTTTCCTCGGCTAGCTCAGCGACCGTCGGTTCCTTCTCGATAGTGACGTTGTCCAATGCGCCAGAGCCGAGCAGGCGCTCACGAAAAGACTTGGCTTCCTCGACCGAGTCGAACTCGAGACTCACAAAGACCTCGTTGGGGTTGTCGGCGCCGCGAAAGACCCGGTGGCCTTTGGCGGATTGCTTGCGACCCGCCGGATCTGAGTCGAACATCTGCTTCCACGAGTCGTAATTCCCTACGTCGAAAACGCTCAGGAGAAACGCCATGGGACCTCCTCTGTTAGTGGCCGGTCGCTATTAGCGAACGGCGCCACCTTATTCATGGAGCCGCTCGGCCTGCAAGATCGTCAGGCGGGTGGGCGCACGACGCTGAACTTGGCGCAGACGAAGTCGCCGTTCCGTCCGAGCTCGTCCAGGCGCAGCTCGATCCGGCGGGGCAGCAGAGGCGCACCCCCACCCAGCATGACCGGCGCGATCGACACGATGACCTCGTCCAGCAGCCCCGCGTCGGCAAACTGACCGGCCACGTCTCCCCCGCCGACGATCCAGACGTTCCGGTCGCCAGCGGCGTCGATCGGCACACACCACACGACCCGCACCAGTTCAGCTGGGCGTAGTCTTGGCTAAGGCGCCGAAACGAACTGTCTACGCGTCTAGGGGAGATGTGGAGGACAGCGAAGCAGAGGGTGGTCAGGGACTTCAGTCGAGTGTGCACCGCGAGCGCTTCCTGTGGCGGATCGATCAGTTCGAACGGCTTGGCTTCAACGAGGTCGAAGCATCTGATCTGGCCGACTCGGACGCAGACCTCGGGCAGGCGCGGCATCTGCTCGCGACCGGCTGCTCCTCGACTCTCGCGCTCCAGATCCTGCTCTAACCACGTCCGCATCTTGCGAAGGCCATCGAGGAACGACGGCCGCAGAAGCCCTGCGCTGCAGAAAAGCCCCCCCGCGGTGACTTGATGGCTGGCGCGGGCGCTCTGGCAAATCTTCACGCGGAAGATGAAGTGCCCGCACTGCCGGAAGCGGCTCGGCTT
>JBDTRS010000063.1:0-12447 GCA_039931575.1 Gaiellaceae bacterium | reverse complement strand
ACGAGCGGGCCATCTCCGAGCTCGAGCGCTGCGCCGGAACGCAATTCGACCCGGACATCGTTTCCGCGTTCATGGAAGAGCTCGACGAGCCGCGGCTCGCCGAGCTCGCCGTCCTCGAAACCGCGTAGCAAACTCGGCCGCGGAGCGGCGAACTAGAGGGGAATGTTCCCGTGTTTCCGCGGTGGTCGGCGCTCGCGCTTCGTGATCGCGGTCTTGAGCGCGTCCACGAGCACGGGCCGCGTGCGGCGGGGCTCGATGACGTCGTCCACGTAGCCCCGCTCGGCGGCGACGTACGGGTTCGCGAACTGCTCCTTGTACTCGGCGATCAGCTCGCCGCGGCGCGCGTCGGGATCGTCCGCCTCCTCGAGCTCCTTGCGGAAGACGATGTTGACGGCCCCCTCCGGCCCCATCACCGCCACCTCGGCCGTCGGCCACGCGAAGTTGAAGTCCGCGCGAATGTGCTTCGAGCTCATGACGTCGTAGGCGCCGCCGTAGGCCTTGCGGGTGATCACCGCGATCTTCGGCACCGTCGCCTCGCAGTAGGCGTAGAGGAGCTTGGCGCCGTGCCGAATGATGCCGCCCCATTCCTGCGCGGTGCCGGGCAGGAAGCCTGGCACGTCCACGAAGGTGATGAGCGGGAGATTGAACGCGTCGCAGAAGCGGACGAAGCGCGCAGCCTTCACCGAAGAGTCGATGTCGAGGGTCCCGGCGAGAGCCCGCGGGTTGTTCGCGACGATTCCCACCGGATGGCCGCCGAGGCGCGCGAAGGCGCAGACGATGTTCTCGGCCCAGAGCTTGTGCACCTCGAGCAGCTCGCCGTCGTCGACGATGCGCTCGATGATCGAGCGCATGTCATAGGGCTTCGTCGGCTCGTCGGGGACGATCGCGTCGAGCTCCCCGTCTTCGCGTCCGATCGGATCCGACGGCTCGAAGTAGGGGGGCGGGTCGACGTTGTTCTGGGGGAGGAACGACAGGAGGTAGCGGGCGTCCTCGAGGCAAGCCTCCTCGTCGTCGGCCGCGAAGTGGGCGACTCCCGACTTGGAGGCGTGCGTGGCGGCCCCACCGAGCTCCTCGAAGGTGACGTCCTCGCCCGTCACCGTCTTCACGACCTCGGGCCCGGTGATGAACATGTACGAGCTGTCCTTGACCATGAGGACGAAGTCGGTCATCGCCGGCGAGTAGACCGCTCCGCCCGCGGTCGGCCCCATCACGAGGCTGATCTGAGGGATGACGCCTGAGGCCTGCACGTTTCGCCAGAAGATTTCGGCGTAGCCGCCGAGAGAGACGACGCCCTCCTGGATCCGCGCGCCACCCGAGTCGTTGATCCCGATGAGCGGGCAGCCGTACTTGAGCGCGAGGTCCATGACCTTGCAGATCTTCTCGGCGAACGCCTCCGACAGCGTGCCGCCGAAGACCGTGAAGTCCTGGGAGAAGACGAAGACCCGGCGGCCGAAGATCGTCCCGTAGCCGGTGACCACGGCGTCGCCCCAGGGGCGGCGCTCCAGCATCCCGAAGTGCGGGTTCCGATGGCGGACGTAGCGGTCGAGCTCGACGAACGTGCCCGGATCCACGAGCTTCTCGATGCGCTCGCGAGCGAGGAGCTTCCCGCGCGACCGCTGCCGCTCGACGGCTCGCTCGTCGCCCGCGTGCAAGGCCTCGTCCCGAAGCCGCTGCAGCTCCTCGAGCTTGCCCCGAGTGTCCTCGGCCTTCGCCATGCGCGGAGCTTAGTTCAGCGCGCTAACGGCACACGGCGCGCGCCACTCGTGTGAGCTTCGAGGTTACGCTCGAAAGCGGGTGGTGGCTCGGGGTGGCCCCTCCTATTCTCGCGCGTCTGGATCCTCCTCCAACACAATGGTCGCGGCAGCGCCCGCCGATCTGGAGGATCGCCACGTCCCCGAGTTTCACAGCGCGTGTTGGCTGTCGTACGTGCCGAACTCTTCGCGGAGGGCGTTGCAGATCTCGCCCACGGTGCAGCCGGAGGCGAGCGCCTCCCGCAACGGGTACAACAGGTTCTCCGTACCCTTAGCGGCCGCGCGTACGCCCGCAATCGCCGCCTCCGCGGCCGCGGCATCCCGCTCCGAACGAACGCGGGCGATGCGCTCCAGTTGGCGCCGCTCAGCCTCGGGGTCGAGCCGGTGCAGCTCGATCTCCTCGGCATTTTGCTCGTCCTGGGTGAAGCGGTTCACTCCGACGATGACGCGCTCGCCGCTCTCCAGGCGCCGCTCGTGCTCGTAGGCGGAGTCCTCGATCTCGTGCTGCGTGAAACCCTGCTCGATGGCGGCGACGGCACCTCCCAGCTCATCCACGCGCCCGATCAGCTCCTGCGCACGCTCCTCGAGCTCGCGGGTGAGGTTCTCGAGGAAGTAGGCGCCGCCGAAAGGATCCGCGGTATCGGTCCCGCCGGCCTCGTGCGCCAGGATCTGTTGGGTGCGAAGAGCGATGCTCGCCGAGCGCTCGGTCGGGAGGGCGAGCGCCTCGTCGTAGCCGTTTGTGTGGATGGACTGGGCGCCGCCGCAGACCGCCGCGAGCGCCTGGATGGCGACGCGCACGATGTTGTTCTCGGGCTGCTGGGCGGTGAGGGTCGAACCCCCCGTCTGGGCATGGAAGCGAAGCGCCTGGGCCTTCGGGTTCGTGGCCCCGAAGCGCTCTTGCATGATGCGCGCCCAGAGCCGGCGCGCCGCCCGGAATTTCGCCACTTCCTGGAAGAAATGATTGTGCGCGTTGAAGAAGAACGAGAGGCGCTCCCCGAACTCGTCTGGCGAAAGCCCGGCGTCAACGGCAGCCTGGCAATACGCGATCCCGTGCGCGAGCGTAAAAGCAAGCTCCTGGACGGCCGTCGATCCCGCCTCGCGGATGTGGTAGCCGGAAATGGAGATCGTGTTCCACCTCGGCAGCCGCTCATGGCAATAGGCGAAGAGGTCGGTCGTGATCCGCATCGACGGGCGCGGAGGGAAGATGTAGTTCCCGCGGGCCACGTACTCCTTGAGGATGTCGTTCTGGACGGTGCCGCGCAGCTTGTCGCCCCCGACTCCTTGCTTCTCGGCGACCAACTCGTAGAGAAGAAGGAGCAGGGCCGCCGGCGCGTTGATCGTCATGGACGTCGAGACCTCAGCGAGCGGAATCGAGTCGAACAGGATCTCCATGTCGGCCAGCGAGTCGATCGCAACGCCGGTTCGACCCACCTCGCCGGCGGCTCGCGGGTCGTCGGAGTCGAGGCCCAGCTGCGTCGGCAGGTCGAAGGCGACGGAGATCCCGGTCTGCCCGCGGTCGAGCAGATAGCGGAAGCGCGCGTTCGTCTCCTCGGCGGAGGCAAAGCCCGCGTACTGGCGGATCGTCCACGGCCGGCCGCGATACATGTCCCTGTACGGCCCCCGGGTGAACGGGAAGTCGCCGGGCTCCTCGAGCCGGAGCCCCGCGACGTCGTCCTCCGTGTAGACCGGCTTCACCTCGATGCCCGAGTCGGTCTCACGCCGGTCTTCCTGCAGCGTCATGCGGCTTTAGGCTAACCACATGAGAGTGACGGTGAGGCTCTTCGCCGGTTTGCGCGAGCGCGCCGGCGCCGGGACGCGCGAGCTCGATCTCGCTGCCGGAGCACGTGTGGCGGACATCTGGGCTGCCCTCCAGCTTGGGGCCGAGCCCGGCGGGCTCCTTTACGCCGTCAACCGCTCCTACGTGGAGCGGGAGCGAGAGTTGGACGAAGGAGACGAGGTCGCCCTGATTCCACCGGTCTCGGGAGGTGCTTTCAGGCTCACCGAGAAGCCCATCGACCTCGCCGCGGTCGTGGCGGAGGTGGAGGACGAGCGTGCGGGAGCGATCGCCACCTTTCTCGGAACCGTCCGCCGCGAATCGAGGGGCCGAAACGTGATCCGGCTCGAGTACGAGGCCTACGAAGGGATGGCGGAGGACTCGATGGCCGAGATCGCCTCCGACCTGACTGAGAAGTACGAGCTCTGCGCCGTTGCGATCGTCCACCGGGTGGGCCCCTGCGCCGTCGGCGAGGCGAGCGTGGCGATCGCGGTCTCGGCTCCCCACCGGCAGAACGCACTCGCTGCCTGCAAGGAGGGGATCGACACCCTCAAAGAGACAGTGCCACTCTGGAAGAAGGAGATCTACGAGGACGGCGAGGAGTGGATCGGGCGCGGGTCGTGACGAGCGGCGGGGGCCGAAGCCCCCGCCGCCACGACGTGTATCTAGTTGAGCTCGACCGCCGAGATCGATCGAGCATAGGCAATGACGGTTTGATCGGTACCCCCGTCGTAGTACGCCCCTTGAAGGGTGATCGTGTGGGGGCCGGGACCAAGCGTGATCACGCGTGAGACCGAGAGCTGAGCACGCGGGTTCACAGGAGCCGCGGTAGCTCCAAGAGACGCCCAGTACACACCGTCTACTTTGGTTCCGTCGGCGAGGGCCTGGCCAAACAAGTCTCCTGAATTCGACGACGTGTTTTGCGCCGAAAACTGGCCGACTATCAGCACCTTCGAGGATGCGCCCTTCGTCGTAAGAGACGTCTGGACGACGTTCGTATACGACCCGTACTCGGCCAGCGTCACCGGAGCGGCGCCCCCCTCGTCCACGCGTGCGTTCGAGGCGCGATTTGTGTAGCGCGTGTCCGCGAGCGGCTTGATGTGCGACCAGATGTGGCTGATCGAGGCCTGGAAATGCGCCGCAGCCGGCGTCGCCATGATCATTGTTCCGATCGCGACGCCGAGTGCGAGAACCGCAACCGTTCGCCACAACCTCTTCTTGCTTCGCGTAGTGAGCGCGTCCACCGTTTCTCCCTTCGGTCAATATCCCGGGGCGGCCCTCGACCGTAGTACGAGGCTGCGCGACTTTCAACCAAAAAACTGAGATACGCGGACCGGCGGCTACCATGAGTCGGTGAGCCAGCTCACCCCGCAACAGGAGCCGGACTACCCGCTCTACGAGCCGGAGCCGACGCGCGACTACGAGCCCATCCAGCCCGAGCGCCGTTGGCGCGAGCTTGGGAAGAAGCTCCTTCCGCCCCTCATAGCAATCGGGGCGCTCCTCGCCAAGTTCAAGGCGATCGCATTCGCAATCTTCAAGTTCAAGGTGTTCGCGACCTCGGCGACGATGCTCGTCTCGATCGCCGCCTACGCGTGGATCTGGGGCTGGAAGTTCGCGGTCGGCTTCGTGCTCTTGCTCCTCGTCCACGAGCTCGGGCATGTCTTCGAGCTTCGCCGCCAGGGGGTGCCGGCCTCCGCGCCGCTCTTCATCCCGTTCCTCGGGGCCGTCGTCGGAATGAAGCAGATGCCGGCCGACGCCTGGCGCGAGGCGCGGGTGGCGCTCGCCGGGCCGATCGTGGGCAGTCTCGGGGCGGCCGCGGTCTGGGCCGTCGGCGAGGCGCTCGACTCCGAGCTCCTCGTCGCTCTGGCGTTCACCGGCTTCTTCATCAACCTCTTCAACCTGCTTCCGATCGTCCCGCTCGACGGAGGACGCGCGGTCGCCGCGATTCACCCCGGGCTCTGGGCGCTCGGCCTGGCGGGTCTCGTGGGCCTCACCCTCTGGCATCCCAATCCGATCCTCATCCTGATCCTGGTCGTCGGCGGCCTCGAGCTCTGGCATCGCTGGCGTGCGCGTGGCACGCCGGAGGGGGCGGACTACTACCGGGTGAAGCCGTGGCAGCGCCTGACGGCCGGTGCCGTCTACATCGGCCTCGCTGCCGTCCTCGCCGTCGCCATGACGGCAACGCATGTGGAACGGACATTCTGAAAGCGATGGACGATCGCCGGCTCTTGCAAAGCGACGACGGCGCCGAAAGGCAGCACGTCGCGCTGATCGCGGACGAGTTCTATGAGGGCTTCGAGGCCGTCTCGATGCTGGCGAAGCCCGCCGTCTCCATTTTCGGATCCGCGCGGATCAGGGACAGCCACCCCTATTACGCCGCGGCCGTCGAAGTGGGACGCCGCTTTGCGGAGGCCGGCTTCACCGTCGTCACCGGCGGCGGGCCCGGTCTCATGGAGGCGGCCAACCGAGGGGCCCAGGAAGGCGGCGGCGTGTCAGCCGGGTTCAACATCGAGCTGCCCAACGAGCAGCATGCGAATCCCTATCTGGACGTCAGTCTCACCTTCCGCCACTTCTACGCTCGCAAGACGATGTTCGTGAAGGCCGCCGAGGGCTTTGTCATCTTGCCGGGCGGCTTCGGCACGCTCGACGAGCTGTTCGAGTCGCTCACTCTCATTCAGACCGGCAAGGTCTTGCACTTCCCGGTCGTGCTCTTCGAATCCGACTACTGGGACGGGCTGCTCCAGTGGTTCAAGGAGCGGCTCCTGCCGGAGGGCATGATCTCCCCTGACGATCTCGCCATGCTCGTCGTGAGCGACGACCCGGCGGAGACGGTGGCGACAGTCGTCGCCGGCTACGAACACCGGCTGTCCGAGTCGCCCGCCGCCCCCGCCAAGGCCGACGCGCAATAACGCGGTGGGCTAGCGGACGCGCTGGCCCTGCTCGACCTCGCCGCGCCATGCCCCTGTCTCGGCGCCGCGCGACTCGACGAGCTCCTTGAACCGCTTGAGGTCGCCCTTCACCTGGCGCGAGTCAGCGCCGAGCGCGGATCCGAGCGCCTCGACCATTCCTTCGGTCTCGTGCTCCATCTCGACGGTGATCTTCGTCGTCGATTCGTCGACCGGCTCGAAGCTCACCCGGCCGGACGTGTAGTGGCCGTCGAGCGAGCGCCAGGCAACGACCTGGTCAGGGCGCTGCTCGGTGATCTCAGCGTCCCACTCGTGCCGCTTCCCGGCGATCTCTGCGACCCAGTGGAGATGGGTTTCGTCGGTCTGGGTGACCGACTCGACGCCCTCCATGAACGTCGGGAACTCCTCGAACTGGGTCCACTGGTTGTATGCAGTCGAAACCGGAACGTTGATCTCGATCGATTCGGTGACAGATGCCACTTTCGACCCCCTCCTTGGATTGTTTTCGCTTCCAAGGAGGCCTACCCGGGAGGGCGGGCGCTAACCCTTGAGATGCGCGACGAGACGCCAGGCAGCGGGCAGGAGAGCGCCTGCAAGGTAGAGCTTGAGGAGATCGCCGACCACGAACGGATAGAGCCCCGCTTCGAGCGTCCCCGCCAGGCCGGCGTCGATCTTGGCTGCGAGCCAGGGAAGTCCAGTCAGATAGATGACGACGTTCCCGGTCAGCATGGCCGCGACTGCCGAGGAGAAGCGCCGGTCCCAGCGCTGCTGGGCGAGAAACCCGGTCATGACCGCCGCGAGCACGAAGCCGAGGATGTAGCCCCCGGTCGGGCCCGTGAGCACGTCCCAGCCGTGCGCTTGGTCGGCGTAGACGGGAGCACCGAGAGCACCGACGAAGACGTAGAGCCCGAGGCTCGCCAGGGCGAGCAGGGCGCCGAGCGACGCGCCGACGAGGACGACCGCGAAGGTCTGGCCCGTGATCGGCACCGGCGTGAACGGAAGGCTGATCGACACCTGGGCCGCCAGCGCGACGAAGCCCGTCCCCGCGAGCACGAGGAGCACGTTCGTGAGCACGTTCGAGCGCGGAAAGACTGCGAGACGGAGAGTGGCGGCGTCCGGCCTCATGCCGGCGGGACTCTAACCGCTCGAGGGCAGGTAGAAGAAGGGACCGGGCGGCTTGCCCCCGGGTCCGTACACGGTGGTCGAGTTCTGCGGCGTGTAGCGCGTGAAGAAGGTGTCCTCACGGAGGAGCTTTCCGTGCTCGTACACCTTGCGGTGCACGTTCACGTCGAAGCCCGGCCCGCCGCCGCTCACCACCCGGACGGAGCCGCGCGGCGCCGTCGGATCGATGGCGTACTGCATCTTCGGGGGACTGTAGTTCGCGGGGCTCGACGTCGACGAGGTCACCCGGCGCCCCTCCTTCGTCCCGAAGAAGCTGACCGTGAAGGTCGAGTCCGTGTACGTGACGTCGATCAGGATCGCGTGCTCGAGGTCGTTCTTGAAGACTAGGTCGGGCCCGCCCCAGGAAACCGCTGCATCTCGCCCCATCGGGTAGTGACTGATGTACCAGGAGTGGTTGCGCCGCTCCTTCACCGGGAGCCCGGATTCGAAAGCGGCATTGAACACCGTTGTCGCCGTCTGGCAAACGCCGCCCCCGATCGAGGGGATGAGGATGCCTCCGAAAATCATCTGGCCCTCACGGAAGCCGCGCTCGATCGTGCGCGGGCCGACCTCCTTGTTGTACGAGAACCACTTGCCCGGCTTGACGATCGTGCCGTTGAGGTAGCGGCCGAGGAGCTGGACGTTCCAGATCCGGTTGGGCGAGGACACGCCCATGTCGGTCGTGTAGGTCGCGATCCGCTCGCGGATCCCAAGCGCCTTCGCCGCCTTCGTCGGGAAGTCGGCCTCGAGGTCGGCAAGCGTGATCGAAGCGACCCTGACCCCGGGCCCGGCGGCCGCTTCGTAAACGGCGGCCTGCGCTGCCGGAACATCGAGCGTCGTGCCCTTCTTGGCCTTGATCACGAACGCCCGCGCCCCGGAGATCTTGAAGGATGCGTCCACCGGCTTCTTGGTGAAGCGCTCGACTAGCGGGCCGATCTGGCGCTCGATGCCTGCGGGGTCGAGGACGACGTCGACACCGCCCGCATTCGGCTGAAACCGGATGAGGCCCGCCAAGCGCCGCGGCCCGAGCTCGCCCACCTCGCCCTTCGCCTTGAGCCGAACCGTTACGGGGGCAGCCACGATCGTCTCGGCCACCGTCGCGGCCCGCTCGGCCGCAGCCGTCGAGACCGGCGGTGCGACTGTCCGAACCGGCGCGGCGACCGTGGGCTCTCCGGCCAGCGCGGCTGCTCGCAGCGCAGCCAGAAGCGCAGGCTCGTTCACCTGGGTGCCTACCCGGCCCGGGACGACGACCGGCTTCTTCCCCTTCATCGAGACGCGCGCGGAGACCGGGCGCTTCGTCTGCAAGGAGAGCTCCTTCGAGAGCGCCGTCCTGCCTGAGGCGTGAATGCGCAAGACGGGCTCGATGTCGCGTCCGGGGGCGAGCGGAGAGACAAGCGCGCCCAGGCGTCCGCGGAACGTCGCGCGGGCGGACTCGAAAGCTTGCCGCTCGCTCGCGGCCGCGTCGACGCGGAAGATGTTCGAGGGGGTGACGCTGAAGGTCTCACCGGCCATGGAGATCTGCACCGGGCGGTCGAGCCGGGAGCCGAGCTCGGTGCCGATGCGCGCCCGCGCGTCAGCCTCCGAGAGGCCGCCGACTTCCACGCCGGCGACCGAGACTCCAGGAAGGACGGCTTCCCGGAGCGTGTAGGCCCGTGCCAGGAGCGCCACCCCCGCGATCGCGACAACGAGCGCGAGCGCGGCGAAAACCGCGCTGGGATTGCCCAGGCGTTGAATCGGGCGCGCGAGCCGTGCGGCGATCTCGGTCACAGGACCTCGGAGGTTATCGAGAAGTGCGGCGTATCATCAGGCGCAGTGGAGCCGACGAATCCTTTACGCGATCTGCCCTCGGTAAACGAGCTGCTCGCCGACCCACGCCTCGCGGCGCTCGAGGAAAAATTGGGGCGCGTTCTGGCGGTCGAGGCGGCCCGCACGGCGCTGACCCGCGCCCGCGAGACCTTGAGGACAGGCGGCGAGCCCGGCGATCTGGCCGAGCGCGCGGTCGCCGAGGCTGACTCCCTGACCGCCCCGCGCCTGCGCCGCGTGTTGAACGCAACAGGGGTCGTCGTCCACACGAACCTTGGTCGCGCGCCGTTGTCCCAGGAGGCGCTCGACCGAGTGCTCGCGGTCGGCCGGGGCTACTCGAACCTCGAGTACGACCTCGAGTCGGGCGAGCGCGGCTCGCGTCAGGATCACGCCGCGCCGCTCCTCCGCGAGCTCACCGGCGCCGAGGCGGCGCTCGTCGTCAACAACAACGCAGCCGCGGTGCTGCTCGCGGTCGCCGCCCTGGCCGAGGGCCGCGACGTTCTCGTCTCCCGCGGCGAGCTCGTCGAGATCGGGGACGGGTTCCGCATCCCGGAAGTCCTCGCCCGCTCGGGCGCGCGGCTCGTGGAGGTCGGAACGACGAACCGCACTCGACTCGCCGACTACGAGCGAGCGATCGGCGAGCGCACCGCTCTCATCCTCCGGGTTCACCAGTCCAACTTCCGCATCCTGGGCTTCACCGAGCAGACCCCGCTCGGCGAGCTTGCCGCCCTCGCCGAACGGAGCGGCCTCGTCCTCGTGGACGACCTGGGGTCCGGAGTGCTGCCCCAGATCGGCGACGAACCGACCGTGGGGGCCAGCCTCGCCGCGGGCGCCCACATCGTCACCTTCTCCGGAGACAAGCTTCTCGGCGGCCCGCAAGCCGGGATCGCAGTCGGTAGGGCCGATCTGATCGAGCGGCTGCGGCGCCATCCCCTCCAGAGAGCGCTGCGGGCCGACAAGCTCACCCTCGCGGCACTCGAGGGGACGCTTGCGCTCTACCGTGCGGACGAGACCGGGCCGCCCGTGCTCCGGATGCTGCAGGAGCCCGCCGAAGCGGTGCGCGCGCGGGCCGAGCGGCTGGCGGAGCTCACCGGCGGTCGCGTCGAGGCGACGGTAGCGCGCGCCGGAGGCGGCTCGCTCCCGCTCGCGGAGATCGAGAGCTTCGCGTGCGCCCTCGAGGAAGAGCTAGCCGAGCCGCTCCGGGGCGGCGACCCGCCCGTGGTCGGCATCGTCCGCGACGGCGCCCTCCTCCTCGACTGCCGCACGCTCAGCGACGAGGAGGTCGAAGAGGCCGCCGAGGCGGTCGCCGCATGCCGCCGCTGACGGTCGGCACCGCGGGCCATATTGACCACGGCAAGACGTGGCTCGTCCGCGCGCTGACGGGGAAGGACACGGATCGTCTGCCGGAGGAGCAGGCGCGGGGCATCTCGATCGACCTCGGCTACGCGCCGCTCGAGCTCCAGGACGGGCGCCGGCTCTCGCTCATCGACGTGCCCGGGCACGAGCGCTTCGTCCGGAACATGGTTGCGGGCGCGACCGGCATCGACCTCTTCCTGCTCGTCGTGGACGCGGGTGAGGGCGCGCGGCCGCAGACGCACGAGCACCTGTCGATCCTCCGCCTCCTCGGCGTCGAGCACGGGGTGGTGGCGATCACGAAGGCCGACGCCGTCGACCCCGAGCTCGCGGAGCTCGTCGCCGAAGAGGCGCGCGAGCTCGTCCCGGGCGCCACCGTCGTGGTCACGAGCGCGAAGACGGCCGCGGGGCTGGACGAATTGCGGTCCGCGCTGGCGTCGGCGGCCGACCGCGTGCAGAAGCCGCGCTCCGCGGGCCCGACGAGGCTCTTCGTCGACCGCGTCTTCACGCTGCGCGGCATCGGAACGGTCGCGACCGGCACGCTCTGGTCGGGCTCCGTCGGGGAAGGGGACAGCCTTTGCGCCGAGCCCGCCGGCCTCGACGTGCGTGTCCGCAGCGTCCAGGTGCACGACCGGCCCGTGTCGAGAGCGGAGGCCGGACAGCGCGTGGCCGTCGCGCTCCCCGGTGTCGAGAGCAGGGCCCTGGTGCGCGGCGATGCCCTCGTCGAGGCGGGTGCCTATCCGACCTCCTATCGCCTGGACGTCGTGCTGAACGAGCTGGAGCCGATCGAGGACGGTGCGCGCCTGCACGTGCACCATGGGACGGCCGAGCACTACGCCCGGGTCGTCCGGGCCGGCGACCGCTGGGCGCAGCTCCGGCTGGCGTCGCCGATCGTGGCCGCCCGCGGCGACCGCGTCGTCCTCCGCGAGCGGTCGACCCTCGGAGGCGCGGTCGTCCTCGATCCCACTCCTCCTCGCCACGCCGACCCCGAGCGATTCGCCCAGCTTGAGCGAGGCGACGTGGCCGGCCTCGTACACGAACCCGTCCTCGCCGCGAGCCTCCGCCATCTCGGCTCGGCGCCAGAAGGAGTCGAGAAAGCCGGCGACTGGGTCTTCTCCCGGCTCTGGCTGGACGAGCTCCGCGCCGACTTGCACGCCCGCATCCAGGCAGCCGATCCGCTCGACCCGGGGATTCCTCCGCCATCCGAGCCGTGGGCGCGGGCCGTCCTCCCCCTCACGGGGGTCGAGCGTCGCGGCTCGCGGATCTACCTCCCCGGGTCGGCAGCGAGCCTCGGAGGGCGGGCGCAGGCGGCCGAGCAGCTCACCGCCGAGCTGGATGCCGCCGGGTTCAGCCCCGTGGAGGCCGGCGACCGGGAGCTCGCCGCCTTCCTGGAGCGGGAAGGCCGGATCGTTCGGCTGGGCGACGGGCTCGCGGTCGGCGCTCGCGCCTACGAGGAGGCGAAGCGGCTGCTGCTCGTCGAATGCGAGGCGGCCGGCTCGATCACCCTCGCCCGCTTCCGCGACCTCCTCGAAACCGGCCGCAAGCCGGCCCAGCTCCTGCTCGAGCGCTTCGACGCCGACGGCCTCACGAGGCGAGTCGGGGACGCGAGGATCCTGCGGCGGCGGGCTAGGCCGGAGTGAAGCGCACCTCGAAGAAGCAAGCGGCGTTGGTACGTTTGCCGCGGAGCGGCATGGGCCTG
>JBDTRS010000062.1:0-12669 GCA_039931575.1 Gaiellaceae bacterium | reverse complement strand
GCAGCTCGTCGAGGAAGCGGCTCGGCATGTTGTAGCCACGCGAGCCCCAGAGCGAGCGCGCGGCGGCGTGCGTCAGTACCAGGCGCTCCTTGGCCCGCGTGAGGCCGACGTAGGCCAGGCGGCGCTCCTCCTCGAGGCCCTGTTCCTCGATCGAGCGCGAGTGCGGGAAGACGCCCTCTTCCATCCCGATCAGGAAGACGGCCCGGAACTCGAGCCCTTTCGCGTTGTGCAAGGTCATGAGCGTGACGAGGCTCCGCTCCTCGGCAAGGTCGTCCTGGTCGGAGTAGAGCGAGATTTGCTGCAGGAACTCCGAGAGGCCCGGGTCGTCGGCGGTCTCCTGGTACTCGCGGGCGACGCCGACGAGCTCGAGCAGGTTCTCGGTGCGCCCTTGCGCCTCGATCGTCCGCTCGGCTGCGAGCGCCTCGAGGTAGCCGCTCTGGTCGAGCACCCGCTCGAGGAGCTCCGGCACGGGAAGCTCGAGCGCGCCGGACATGAGCGACTGCATCAGCGTGCGGAAGCGGTCGATCGCCTTGAGGGGCGCACCGCCACAGCCGGCCTCCTCCGGGTGCTCGAGCGCCTCCCAGAGGGAGAGGCCGTGCGCGTCCGCGTACGTCTGGAGGCGAGCGAGCGAGGCCGCTCCGATCCCCCGGCGCGGCCGGTTGGCGATCCGCGTCAGCGAGATGGCGTCGAACGGGTTGTCGATCAGCTGGAGGTAGGCGATCGCGTCCTTCACCTCGGCACGCTCGTAGAACTTCGGCCCGCCGATGACCTGGTACGGGATGTCCTGGCGGACGAGGATGTCCTCGACGACTCGCGACTGCGCGTTCGTCCGGTAGAAGATCCCGATCTCGGCCCCGGAGAAGCCCTCGTCCCCGAGGCCGGCGATCTCGGCGGCGACGAAGCGGGCCTCTGCGTGCTCGTCCTCGACCTCGATCACGCGCACGGGGTCGCCGTCCGGGAGCTCGCTCCAGAGATTCTTCGGCTTGCGCTCGCGGTTCTGGGAGATGACGGCGTTGGCCGCGCGCAGGATCGCGTTCGTCGAGCGGTAGTTCTGCTCGAGGGCGATCTGGCGCGCGCCGCCGAAGTCGCGCTCGAACTCCATGATGTTGCGGATGTCGGCGCCGCGGAAGGCGTAGATCGACTGGTCGGGGTCGCCGACCGCGAAGACGTTCTTGTGCTCGCCGGCGAGGAGTTGGAGCAGCCGGTACTGGGCGTGGTTCGTGTCCTGGTACTCGTCCACCAGCACGTAACGAAAGGCCTTCTGCCACTTGGTGCGAGCCTCGGGAAAGCGCTCGAGGACGGTCACGGTCAGCATGAGGAGGTCGTCGAAGTCGACCGCGTTCGAGGCGAAGAGACGCTGCTGATAGAGCTCGTAGACGTCTGCGACCGTCTGGTCGTAGAAAGACCCGACGCGGTTTCGGTACTCCTCCGGCGAGACGAGCTGGTTCTTCGCGCTCGAGATCTGCGTGTGGATGCCGCGGGGCACGAAGCGTTTCGGGTCGCGGTCGAGCTCCTCGAGGCACTGCTTCACCAGCCGCACCTGGTCGGCCTGGTCGTAGATGGTGAAGTTGGAGCGGTAGCCGAGCCGGGGCGCCTCGCGGCGCAGGATCCGGCCGCAGGCCGAATGGAAGGTCAGCACCCACATCGTCCGGGCGATGTCGCCGACGACGGCCTCCACCCGCTCGCGCATCTCGCCCGCCGCCTTGTTCGTGAAAGTGATCGCCAGGATCTCCTGCGGCTTCACGCCCACCGCAGCGACCAGGTGAGCGATCCGGTACGTGAGCACCCGTGTCTTTCCTGAGCCGGCGCCGGCGACGACGAGAACCGGGCCTTCCGTCGCGAGGACCGCCTCGCGCTGGGCGGGATTGAGGTCGGCGAGGTACTGATCGGGAGACGCGACGGCCATTAGTGCCTCGCCTGGTGACATTGCCGAGTTTCTGACGAGCGAAAAGCGAGTCTGGCCAGGACGCAGGGAGCCGTCGTATTGGTCAATACGGCGGCGACCGAGGACACAGCCAGACGAGGCTTTGCAGCCGTCAGAGGCTCGGAGGATGTCGCTGGGTGAGGCACTAACCCAGATTAGCGAGCGGGCGGCTCGTCCAAAGCGGCCTCGATCCATTCCGCCGCGGCAGCAAGGGCTTCCTCGTCGGCCGACTTCAGGACGACCGTGACCTCCGGTCCATCGTCGAGGAAGCGGGGGTAGCTCCCGACGGTGACGGACGGGTGCCCCTGCGTCGCCTCTTCGAGAATGCCGACGATCTGCCCCTCGCCGGTGCGGTAGCTCTTGCGCCAAGTGCCGATCGGCCGGCCCTGGAAGCGGTCGGCGACGGTCTCGAACATCGCCTTCATCTCGCTTGGGAGCCCGGGCAGGACGACGACGTTCTCGAGCACGAAGCCGGGCGCCCCGCCGAGCGGGTTCGCCAGAGGCTCGCAGCCCGTGGGAAGGATCGCCCAGCGCGCCGCATAGTCTCCGAGGCCGCGGGCACCAAAGCGCTCGCGCAGGCCGGCCGCAACGTCGTCCATCTCGGTACAGTCGACGCCGAAAGCAGCCGCGACTCCCTCACGGGTGAGGTCGTCGGGAGTGCCGCCGAGCCCGCCGGTGACGAAGACGTGCTCCGCGCGCGGCGCCTCGGCGCGCAGGAAGGCCGCGATCTCCTCGATCTCGTCGCGGACGGCTGCGATCAGCCTCACCTCGACGCCGAGCTGCGCCAGCCTGCGCGCCAGCCAGGACGCGTTCGTGTTCTCCGTGTCGCCGGAGACGATCTCGTTTCCGATCGTGAGGATTACTGCACTTGGCACGCAAATGGAGTCTAAGAGGTCGTTTCAGAGCGGGGCCTCGTCGCCGAGGTGCGATGGGCGGTGTGAGGCAAGGACGCAGGGAGGGCTCGTATCGAAGTTAGATACGGGCCCGACCGAGGACGCAGCCCGGCGCCGTCCAGCGCGGCCCGGCGGCTCAGGTCCTCGTTCTGAGACGGCCTCTTCAAGCCCAAGCGATTTCGACGCGGGTGCGACGTTCGTAGCGCTCGAGCACCCGCCTGAGCTCGGGGCCGGCGGCGAGCGCAATGAGGACGTTCCCGATCGCGTGCGCCATGTCGAAGGGGAAGCCGCGCGTCAGCTGCAGCGTGAGCGCCGCAGAGGTGTGTGGGAAGAACGCGTACCACTCCCAGACGTCGAGAAAAGCGCTGAACGCGAAACCGAGGACGAAGCACAGGGCGACGAGCGCCACCCGCTTGCGGAGGAGACCCGACGCCAGGCCCCCGGCAGCTCCGCACGCGCCCCACGCCAGCATCTGCCACGGCGTCCAGACTCCCTGGCCGAGGAAGAAGTTCGAGGCGAGCGCGGCGAGCGCGCCGACCGCGAAGCCCCGTCGCGGCCCGAGGGCGGCGCCCGCGACGACCGCGATCACCGTCACCGGCTGGACACCGGGGATCGGCGCGAAGAGGACTCGAGCAGCCGCCGCGACACCCGCGACCGTGGCGACGAGGGTGAGGTCCTTGACCGAGTCGGTGCCGCTTTCGAGCCACGCGAAGCCGGCGATCAGAACGGCGATCCCGGCCAGGAGCACCGCCAGCCCGCCCCGATCCGGATCGAGAGCGGCCCAGGCCGCCGCTCCCAGAGCGGCCGCCGCGGCGGCGAGTGCGACCCTACGCGGCAAGAAGCACCTCCGGCTGAAGCGAGATCCGGCGGTCGGCCGGAAAGGTGCGATCGTGGGTGGCGACAAGGACCGCGCGGCCCGAGGCCGCGTAGTCGGAGAGCCAGGTGGCGATCGCGGCCTTTCGGTCGGGGTCGATCCCCCGCGTCGGCTCGTCCAGGACGAGCAGGTCGGGATCTGCGACCGCCACCGCTGCCAGGCCGAGCCGCTCCCTCTCGCCGCTCGAAAGGTCGCGCGGATGACGGTCGGCGGCCCACTCGAGCCCCACCCGCGCGAGAGCCTCACGTGCGCGCGCTTCGTCGCCCTCGACACCGAGGGCGACTTCGGCGAGCACACGGTCGCGAATGAGGTAGCGGCCCGGATCCTGGCTGAGGTAGCCCGCGCGGCCGGAGCGGAGCACCGTGCCCGCATCCGGCTCGAGCAATCCGGCGGCGACCTTCGCGAGCGTTGTCTTGCCGCACCCGTTGGGCCCTTCGAGAACGACCACCTCTCCGCGCCGGACCTCCAGCGAAACATCCTCCAGCACGGGGATCGCAGCCTGGTAGGCAAAGGACACGCCGGCGAGCCGGCACACGATCTCGGCGTCGTTCGGGAGACCAGGGGAAGCGAGCCGAGGCGGCAGGTAGCGCGGCCGGTGCTTCGCAAGCCAGTCCAGCGCCTCAGAGCGCGGTGCGTCGCAAAGCAGCCGGCCGCCCTCGACGAAGAGAACGCGCTCGGCTAGCTCGAGCACCCGGCCGGTTCGCTGCTCCGAGAGGATCGTCGCGCCTTCGAGCCGGGCTACGTGAGCGAGGAACTCGTCGGCTCCTTCCGGATCGAGCTGAGAGGTGGGCTCGTCGAGGAGGAGAAGCTGCGGCCGGAGAGCGAGCGCCGACGCGAGGCAGACGCGTTGCAACTCGCCGCCCGAGAGCTCAGCCGTTCGCCGCTCCGCTAGGTGCAGTGCCCCGACGGCGGCGAGCGCTTCGTCCACCCGCGGCCAGATCTCGCGCGGCGTCACGCCAAGGTTCTCGAGGCCGAACGCCACCTCGTTCCTCGCCACGGCCATCACGATCTGGTCCTCAGGGTCCTGGAAAACGACCGCGGCGGTCCCAGCCAGCTCCGCTGGCCGGGCGCGCCTCGTGTCGAGCCCGGCCACCTCCACCCTGCCGGCGAAGCGGCCGCCGTGGAAGTGGGGTACGAGACCTGCCAGCGCACGGAGGAGTGTCGTCTTCCCGGATCCCGAAGGACCGAGCAGTGCCACGACTTCGCCCGGATGGAGGCGGAGCGATACGTCGACGAGCGCGGGCTCGGAGGCCTCCGGATAGGAGAACGTCAGCCCCTCGACGGAGGCTAGAGCCATAGGACCGCGGCCGAGATCAGGAGCCCGCCGAGGGCGAGCGCAAGGCGATCGGCGTTCCCCCACGCGGGGCCGGGTGCCCGCGATGGCTTCCTGCTCCCGAACCCGCGGGCCTCCATCGCCTCCGCGAGGTTGGCGGCGCGCTCGAGCGACCCGGCGACGAGAGGCGAGAGCAGCCGCGCCCGGCCTCGCACGCCAGTGACCTCGAGGCCTCTCCCCCGCACGGCTTCCGCCAGCCCCGCCGCGTCCCGCTCGAGCGTCGGTACGAGCCGCGTCGCCAGCGCGACCGCGAGCGCCGAGCGGCGCGCGAAGCTGGCGGCCGCGACGAGGCGGTCGTGGTCGAGGAGCAGGGCGTAGGCCGAGAAGGCGAGCCCGACGGCGGCCAGCCGAAGCGCGTACACCCCGGCCAGAACGATCTCCTCCCGGGTGATGTCGAGCACGCCGAGCACCGGCACGACCGGGCCTTCCCAGAGAACGTGGATCCCCGTGGTCTGGAGGAAGGGCCAGAGCAGGAAGACTCCTAGGGCTGCGCTCCCCGTCCCGAAGAGATAGGGCACGAGGCGCGGGCGTGGAGCCTGGAGGCAGAGGGCGACCAGGGCCGCCGTCAAGGCGGCCAGCGGGGCGAGGTGGTCAAGGAGGAGCGCCGCCACCGCGGCAGCCCCGAGCAGGGCCGCCGCGGGGACAGGCGCTAGCGCTACTGCGCCTCGGCCGGAACCGACGCGCACTCCTTCTCCCAGTTGTGGAGGTCCCACCACTCGATGTCGCCCGCCCGCAGCTTGACCTCGGACGCGCCCTTGTCGGCGGCCTTGCCGTTCACGTAGTAGAGCCACGCGAGCTTCTTGCCCTCGTCCTGCTCGACACCTTCGATGGCAGTGACGAACTTGCCCGCGCTGTCGGTCTCGATCTCGGCGACACGGTCAAGCGCGCGCATGGCCGTCTGGCCGGCCTCGACCTCGCTCTTCGGGGTGACGACATCGGCGCCACAATCCGTCGTCACGAGGACGGCCGCGGTTGCCACTGGCGCCGTTTCCGCCGGAGACGACGTCTCGGACTTGCCACCGCAGGCGGCAAGCGCCAGGACGAACAGCAGTGCTGCAAAGGATCGACGAAGCACGTTTCCTCCTTCCGCGAGGGGAACGGGATGGAGGCGGGCGGCAGGTCTTCTGACTCGGGGCTCCCTCTCGCGCCGCCTTCCCGGCCTCAGGGCCAGTGGCTTCGTGGCGGGAGAGCATCTCCCCTTACAGCGGCGGGACCGTGCCGGACTTGCACCGGCTTCCCTAACCGCTCGCCTATTTGTGGCGGAAACCTAGCTGAACGGCGAGCCGAATGCCTCGTCGATCGCGGCCTCGACCTCGCGCCGAGTAGCGACCACGAAGCGGACGTTCTGCGAAAGCTCTGCGAGGACCGCGTCGAGTGCAGCGTCGTCGGACGGGTCGGCGATCGCAACGACGACTGCATGGCCTTCGAGCCTGTACGGCAGCGCCGCGAACCGGCGGGCGGTCTGCTCCGAGATCAGGTCGACGGCCTCGTCTTCAAGGTCGTGCTTCCCGAGGTCGACGAACTCGAGTCCTTCCTGTTGCGCCACGATCTCGGCAAGCTGGCGCTCGTCCACGAGCTCGTCCTCGACGAGAACCTCACCGAGGCGCCGAGAGGTCGCGCGCGCCGCGGCCAGGGCGGCGTCGAGCTGAACCGGGGACAGCAGGCCGGCGCGGACGATGAGCTCGCCGAGCGGGAGATCCCGTTCTGGGTTTTGGGCCGCGAATGCCATTGACGTGGAGGTGGAGGAGACTGTCAGCCTTAATCGGCCGCGGAATGCCTGCGGCGCATCCCTCCGTCGGGGCACTAGGCTCTCCGACGGTGACGGCGACACGAGTCAATCCCTGGATTCCGGTCGTCCTCTGGGCCGCCGTCATCTTCGCGCTCTCTGCGATTCCGAGCCTGGGAACCGGCCTCGGTGTCTGGGATCTCGTTCTCCGGAAGCTCGCCCACACGGCCGAATACGCGCTCCTCGGGGCGCTCGTCTATCGCGCCGCGCGGAACGCTCCCGCGGCGGTTTTGCTGTCCTCTGCCTATGCGGTCACGGACGAGATCCACCAGGCTTTCGTCGGCGGCCGGCACGGCTCCCCCGTCGACTGGCTGATCGACACTGCCGGCGTCCTCATCGGCGTCGCCGTCGCGTCCCGCACATGGCGGTGAAGGCACTCGCAATCGATCTCGACGGCGCCCTCGGGGATACGCGGCCGCTCTGGGAGGAGTTCCTCGCGGACGCCGCGCGCAGATTCGCCTCGATCGCGCCGCTCGACCCTTCCGCCCTCCCCGCTGATCGCGGCGCGGCCGCGGCGGAGCTGGACCTCTGGGCCGAGAAGGGAGTGGGAGACTGGCGCTCGGCGCTCGAGCGCTTCGCCGAAGATCGGGCGCCGGTGCATCTGCGTCCGAACGCCGAGGCGGCGGCTTCTCTCCGAGCGCTCGCAGCGGCCGGCTGGCGGCTCGGCGTCTTCACGGACGCGCCAGCAGAGCTCGCCCGCATCGCCCTCGCGCACCTGGGCGCCGCCCGCCGGGTGGAAGCTGTCGAGGCGGGCGCCGGCGCACGAGAGCGTCTGCTCGAGCGTCTCGGCCCGGGGGCCGAGGTAGCGGCGAGCCGCGAGGACCTCGTTAGGATCAGCGAACGTGGAACGTAAGCCCCTCGACGACCGCCAACTCGACGCCATCCTCGAGCGGCTCGACCGCCTCTGCGACGAGATGCACTCGCTGAACCGCAAGCTCGACCACGGCGAGGGTCTCCTCCGCATCGCCCACGAGCTCTCGACCCTGAACGACTCCTTGCAGGCGCTGGCGTACGCAGCCCTCGGCCACCAGGGCCCCCAGGTCCGCCGCCGCCGAACGGGCTAAGGCGAGTCCTCGCCCCGCGCAGGCACGAGCTCGTGTCTGGGACGGCGCGCGAAGCTTGGCTTTGCCCAGCTAAGCCACGCCGCCCAGGCGCGAGCTAACCGTGGATCGCGGCCAGGAGGGGAATGATGAGGATCGCGACGATGTTGGTGATCTTGATCATCGGGTTGATCGCGGGGCCGGCAGTGTCTTTGTACGGATCGCCGACGGTGTCGCCGGTGACCGCCGCCGCGTGGGCCTCGGAGCCCTTGCCGCCGTAGGCGCCGTCCTCGATCAGCTTCTTGGCGTTGTCCCAGGCCCCTCCGCCCGAGGTCATCGCGATCGCGAGGAAGATCCCGGTCACGATCGTCCCGATCAGGAGGCCGCCGAGCATCTTCGTGTTGATGATGCCGACGGCGATCGGAAACACCACCGGGATGGCGGCGGGGAGCATCATGCTCCGGATCGCCGAGCCCGCGACGATGTCCACAGAGCGGCCGTACTCCGGCGTGGCGGTTCCCTCCATGATCCCCGGGATCTCGCGGAACTGGCGGCGCACCTCCTCGACCACCAGGCCGCCCACGCGCCCGACCGCCTGCATCGCGAGGGAGCCGAAGAGAAACGGCATCAGCCCCCCGATGAAGAGGCCGGCGATGACCCAGAAGTCGGAGAGGTCGAACTTCGTCGAGAGGCCCTGTCGCCCGAGCTCGGACGTGAAGCCGTCGAAGAGCACGAGCGCCGCGAGGCCGGCCGAGCCGATCGCGTAGCCCTTGGTGACAGCCTTCGTCGTGTTCCCGACCGCGTCGAGCGGATCCGTCACCCCTCGGACTGACTCGTCGAGGTCGGCCATCTCGGCGATGCCGCCCGCGTTGTCCGTGACCGGGCCATACGCGTCGAGAGCCACGATGAGACCGGTCATCGAGAGCTGGGCCATCACGGCGACTCCGATCCCGTAGAGGCCGGCGAGCCCGGCTGCCCCGCAAATGCCTGCCACGATCACCAGCACGGGGAGCGCCGTCGCCTGCATTCCCATCGCGAGGCCCTCGATGATGTTCGTCGCGTGTCCGGTCGTGGACGCGCGCGAGATCATCTTCACCGGGCCCCAGCGCGTGCCCGTGTAGTACTCGGTGATCGCGACGAGCAGAAAGGTGACCCCGAGGCCGATGAGCGCGCAGCCGTAGAGGGCGCCGAACGAGAACTTCGAGCTGTCGAAGGCCATCGTGATCGGGATGAAGCCAAGAGCGGAGAGAACCGTCGCGACGAGCACCGCCTTGTAGAGCGCGTTGATGATGGAGCCAGTGCGGCCGACCCGCGCGAAGAGAGTCCCGATCACGGAGGCGACGATCGCGACCCCGCCGATCGCGAGCGGGTAGACGACGACGCCCGTCGAGGGGAAGTTCACGGCACCGAGGAACATGACGGCGACCGCGGTGACCGCGTACGTCTCGAAGAGGTCGGCGGCCATGCCCGCGCAGTCGCCGACGTTGTCCCCGACGTTGTCAGCGATGACCGCGGGGTTCCGCGGATCGTCCTCGGGAATGCCCGCCTCGATCTTGCCGACGAGATCCGCACCGACGTCGGCAGCCTTTGTGAAGATGCCGCCGCCGAGGCGCGCAAAGACGGAGATGAGCGAGCCACCAAAGGCCAGGCCGAGGAGGTTCTTCGTCGCCTCGTCGCCCCCCTGGTCGAACCAGCTCGTGAGGATCCCGTAGTAGCCGGCTACGCCGAGCAGGCCGAGCCCGACGACGAGCAGGCCTGTGACCGATCCGGCGCCGAACGCGACCGCGAGCGCCGGCTTCACACCGCCCTTCGCCGCCTCCGCGGTGCGGACGTTCGCGCGCACGGCGACGTTCATTCCGATGAACCCGGCTGCGGCGGAGAGCACCGCGCCGGTGAGGAAGCCGAAGGCTGTGAACCAGCCGAGGTCGTTCCAGAAGCCGATGCCGAGGAAGACGACCGCGGCGACCGCGGCGATCGTCACGTACTGGCGGCGCAGGTAGGCCGACGCGCCTTCCTGGATGGCGCGAGCGATCTCCTGCATCCGCTCGGAACCGGCCGGGAGGCGGAGGATGCGAACAGTCAGCATGACGCCCCAGGCGATACCGACCGCGGCGCAGAGCAGAGCGAAGAGAACGCTGTGATTCTGGAAGAAGTCAGTCACGAAGTCCGGGCCTGAATCGTGCGAATCCGGCAGTTGATGCCGGATCCAGCGCGCGGAGTTTTATCACAACCCTCCGCCTCAGCGACGAACGGCTAGTCGTTGTCGACGATGAGCCCGCGGGCGCGCGGGTCGGCGATAGTCGCGTTCACGAGACGGGAGAGGTTGACGAAGAAGGCCTCGTTCGCCTCGTTACGCGTGTCGCCGCGAACGAAGACCGTAGCCGTCAAGCGCGTCTGACCCGGCACGAAGGTGAGCGTCGCCGTCTTCGCCGTGTAGTCGCCCGGAGTCCGCGCCGTACCGTTAGCCGTCCGGTAGCGGACGGTGACCGTCTTTCCGCTCGGTGCCGAGAGTACGACTGCGAAGCGGATCGCCTTGCGACCCCTGTTGCCCTCGACGATGCGCGCGTCCTTGATTCGCAGCGTCGGTTCCGGGTCGTTGTCCGTGATCGTGCCCGTCGCCTGGTTGTCGGCCACCGTCGCGTTGGTGGCGCTCGTGATGTTGACCGTGAAGGTCTCGTTGATCTCGTCGAGGAGGTCGCCGTTGACGAGGATCGTGACGACGATGCTCGGCGTCATCGCCGGGATCTCCACCGCGACGTCGGTGGCGGCGGCGTAATCTGGGCCGCTGGTCGCGGTCCCGTTCGCGGTCGAATACGTGAAGCTGACGGGCTGCGAGGAGGTTTGCGAAAGCGAGACCGTGAACTGCGCCTCGACGGTTCCTGCATCCGTTTCCGTCACCGTGGCGTTGCCAATCGAGAGCGCGGGCGCGACGATCGCGGTCGGGTTGGACTCTGCTGACGACTCCCCGTCGTCGTTCGTTGCCGTCACGACAAGTTTGAGCCGCTTGCCGCTGTCGGAGCCGGCGACGACGTAGTTGATGCCCGTTGCGCCTGCGATGTTCGACCAGG
Source organism: Gaiellaceae bacterium (assembly GCA_039931575.1). GTDB lineage: Bacteria > Actinomycetota > Thermoleophilia > Gaiellales > Gaiellaceae > DATEOR01. The sequence goes on along the minus strand of JBDTRS010000062.1, from coordinate 1,751 downwards.
CCACCCCGACCGCGTTCTGCCACTGGTAGGTGAAGCTGATCGGGGCGAAACCCGTCCACGTGCCGTTCGAGCCCGTCAGCGTCTGACCCACCTCGGCGATGCCTGTGACCCCCGGGATCCCAGTGTTGACGGGTGGTGCGAGAGCACGCTCGTTCTCCGTCTCGCAGTTGGCATTCGGGGTATCCCCCGGGTCGGTTTCGACCACGTCCGCGGTCCCGTCGCCGCAATCGGGCGACTCGACGTTTGCATCGCGGCTGTAGAGGACGTCGTCGCCGGCCATGCCGAGAAGCGTGTCAATGCCGCCGTTGCCACGCAGGAGGTTGTTGCCGGCGCTACCGGTCAGCGTGTCGTTGCCGGAGCCGCCAAGGATGTTCTCGGTGCTGATCCAGACGTTGTCGCCCTCACCGGCCCCGCCGTCGTCGTCGTCGTCGTCGGAGTCGATGACGAGGGCCAGCGTCCGCGCGGAGTAGTCGGCCGTGTCGACGCCGTCCTCCCCGACGAGGTCGTCGTTGTCAACGCCCGCGCCGCCCGGCCCGCCCAGCATACGGTCGTTCCCGGGACCACCGAGCAGAGTGTCGTTCGCCCCAGCGCCGTCGAGGACATCGTTTCCGCCCTCTCCGCGGAGGATGTTCTGAATGCCACTGCCGACGAGGCGGTCGTTGCCCGAACCGCCCTTGACGACGTCGAAGTCCGGCCCGGCGTTGTCGCCTTCGCCGAGCTCACCGTCGTTCGCGAGAGCGTCACCGAGGGTGACGAAGAGCGGTGCCGTGCGCGATGAGTAATCGAGGATGTCGCTCCCTGCGCCGCCGGTCATCGTGTCGCCGCCGGAAGCGCCGTCGACTACGTCGTCCCCGTTCCCGCCCGTGAGCGTGTCATTGCCAGGTCCGCCGAAGAGGACGCTACCGGTGAAGGCAGCGATCAGCTCGTCGCTTCCCGAGCCACCCTTGAGGTTTTCGATATCGGTGTTGACGGTGTCTCCCTCGGCGAGCTCACCGTCCTGGCCACCGCCCTTGTGCGCCTTCACACCTTGCGAACGAGAGGAGTAGTCCATCGTGTCGAGACCGCCTCCGCCGAAGAACTGATCCGGGCCGTCGGCAGCGGGCCCACCGAGGAAGAGATCGCTTGCGGACCCGCCTTTGACTGCCTCGACATCGGCGCCGATCGTGTCGTTCTCGCCGGCCTCTCCGTCGCCGACCGTCCCGAGCAGATCGGCAGTGATGGGCGCTGAACGGGTCGAGTAATCGGCCGTGTCGGTTCCGTCGCCGCCGTTCATCGTGTCGGCACCGGCACCGCCGTCGAAGGTGTCGTTGCCGCCGTTGCCGGTCAGCGAGTCGTTTCCGGGCCCGCCTTCAAGGCGGTTGTTTCCGCTGTGTCCGACCAGGACGTCGGCTCCCGAGCCTCCACGGAGATTCTCGATAGTCCCGGCGACGTCGTCGTTCTCCCCCACCTGACCGTCTCCCCCGCCGATATTGAGATTGACGTTGACGGCTGCCGATCGGCTCGAGTAATCGGCCGTGTCGTTCGCCCCATCGCCGCCGTCCATCACGTCGAGTTGAAGCCCGCCGTCGAGCGTGTCGTCGCCCGCGTCCCCTCCGATGATGTCGATCCCCTTGCCGCCGCGAAGGACGTCGTTGCCGGGCCCGCCGAAGAGCTGGTCGTTGCCGTCACCGCCGTCAAGGGTGTCATTCCCTCCGTTGCCGCGGAAGACGTTGTCTCTGCCGAGATTGATGATCCCGAAGCTCACTCCGCCG
>JBDTRS010000061.1:0-12817 GCA_039931575.1 Gaiellaceae bacterium | reverse complement strand
AGAGCGCCGGCTTTGCAAGCCGGAGGTCACCGGTTCGATCCCGGTACGCTCCACTTCTATCGCCCGGACCTCTGCTAGCCGGCGGCCGCCGGAGCTGTCGCCTGCGCGATGTAGCCCCGCACGTCGGCTGCGGGCTCGCTGTACGCGTCACCGAGGGCAGACTCGACCCGCTCCATGTAGTCGGTGGCCCACTCCGGAAGCTCCAGGTCCGAAACGGCGAGGAACTCGAGCGTGCTCGCGAAGCGTATGTCGGCGATCGTCGGCTTGTCGCCTCCGATGAAGCCGTCTTCCGTGATGAAGAACTCGCGATAGACCTCCAGGATGCGCGGGAGCTCGGCCTCCGCTGCTGTGCGGGCCGCTTCCTTCTGGTCGTCCGAGGCATCCGACGTGGAGACCTCCCCCGGGTACCCGGAGAAGCTCAGGCGCGGATAGGTGGCGCGCGCCACCAGTGGATAGAGCATGCTCATCGTGTAGAAGTTCGCGCTGTCGACCATCGCGCGACGAGTGAGGTCGCTCGGGTAGAGGTCGTCCAGCCCCTCGCGGCTCGCGAGGTACATCATCACAGCGCAGCTCTCCCAGAGCAGACCCTTCGGCAGTCCTTCGGTCTCCACCGAGGGCGTCAAGCCGGACGGGCACTTGGCCGTGTACTCCTCCGACTGAGTCTTCCCCCAGACGTTCTCTTCCTCGAACGGGAGTCCCGCGGCCCGCACGAAAACGCGGACAGACATGTTGTTCACGCTGGGCGGCAGGATGTTCAGCTTCAACGACATGACCCACCTCTCCAAGTAGCTTGTCGCGCTTGAGCATATTCCACGGTGTTCGAGTGACATGAGTGAGTCAGAAACGAGCCACGATCGAAGCCCGCAGGCCGTTTCGGGTCTAGAGTGGGCGTCGATCCCGAAAGGAGATGACCTCTATGGGCTTGGCAGATGAGCTCAGCAAGGCACTTTCCTCCGTGGTCTCAGGCGCGGGTGATGTCGTCGAGACGACGCGGAACGTTGCAAAGGACACCATCATCAAGACTCTCGGCGGGAGTGGTGAGGTTGCCACGACCGCTGTAAGGACGGCCGGCGAGGTAGTTTCGGAAGGGGTCTCGGTTACAGCCGGGACTGGAGCGTCAGCAACTCAAGCGGTCACAGGGCTGGTCACCGGGGCGATCGAAGGCGTCAAAGAAGTAGGCGGAGATGCCGGCTCTGCTGCTACAGAAGCTGCCAGTGGTGCAGTCAAGGGCGTCGCCGGCGTCGGAGGGGATGTCGGGGAAGCGGCCGTATCCGCGGTCGCAGGTTCGATCAAAGCGGCTGGCACGATCGGTGGAGATGCGGGTCAGCTCGCCAAAGGTGCAGTCATCGGTTCTCTCCGGGCAGCCGACGAGATCGGTAGCGAAGCGGGAGGAATCGCAAGAAAGGCTCTACTGAACGCCGCGGCGCTGCCACATGACGTAATCGACTCGCTTCTGACCGGCAAGAAAGCGGAATAGGTCGTAACGGGCACCCGTCACGAGGCGCTTCCGGTCGCGCGGCAAGTCGTGAAGAAGCCCCGGGCGATCCCCGGGGCTTCTTACAAGCGCCTTTTGTAAATCCATACGCGCCGGTGCTAAAACACGGACTTCGCCGTGGCCGAGTACTACCTCGTGACGAACGCAAAGGGCCCCGCTTGGGATCACTCGCGGCGGCGGCGTGAGCAAGCCGGGTGGGATGAGCATGCCGCCTTCATGGACCGGCTCGTGGATGACGGATTCATCGTCCTCGGAGGCCCTGTGGGTGAGGGCGACGGCGAGGACACCCTGCTCGTCGTCGACGCGGACAGCGAGGAGGCCGTCCGCGCGCGTCTTGCGGAGGACCCGTGGGCCGACGAAGTGCTGACGATCGCGAGCGTGAAGCCGTGGTCGGTGTGGCTGCGCGCCGTCCGTTAGGATCGCGCCCTGAGCGCCTTCGCGGACACCAGCAAGATGACTTCCCAGCAGATCTGGGACGGCGTCGTCGGCCGCGCCATCCACGGCGAGCGGATCACGCTCGGGGTGATCGAGCTCGAGCCTGACAGCATCGTCCCGGAGCACAGCCACGAAAACGAGCAGCTCGGGATCGTGATCTCGGGCTCCGTCAAGTTCCGGGTCGGAGACGAGACTCGTGACCTTGGCCCGGGAGAGACGTGGTCGATACCGGCGAAGGTCCCGCACGAGGTCGTGACCGGGCCCGACGGCGCCGTCATGATCGACGTGTTCGCCCCGGTCAGGGAGGACTGGAAGCCCCTCCCGCAGGTCGACGGCACGCCGCGCTGGCCGTAGCGGCGTTTCGTGTCGACTCCGACGCGCCACTTTCACGTTCCGTCTGCGCTTCGCCGGTCGTCCCTGCGCATCTCGGGTGATGCCGCCCGGGAGCTTCTGGCCGAGGGCGGGCTCCTCGTCGACGTCCGTCGCCACGATGACGACTCGGTTCAGCTCGCCGGGGCGCAGCGGATCCCGCCGGACGAGATCCCGGCGCGCCTTCCCGACCTGCCTCGGGACCGGCCCATCGTTCTGGCCTGCACCTGACTGCGCGAGGCGACGAGCGTCCGTGTGGCGCACTGGCTGAGGGACAGGGGCTTCGACGCATACGCCGTGGTGGGCGGCGTCGCAGCGATCCTCGGTGCCCCATCGGCCGAGATCGACGCCCGCGCCCGCAGCAGGCAGCTCAACCTGAAGGCCGGAGCCGCCGCTCTGCGGCACCGCGAGTTCCGCCGCTACTTCGCGGGCGTGCTTCTCTCGCTCACCGGCAGCTGGGTCGAGGCCGGTGCGTTCGGGTACGTCGTACTCCTCCTGGGCGGCTCGGCGGCGACGCTCGGGATCATCGGGTTCCTGAACACGATCCCGAACCTGCTTTTCGCGCTCCCCGCGGGGGCTCTCGCCGACCACTTCGACCGACGCAAGCTCCTTCTGCTCTTCCAGGGGGGAAACATGGGCGTCGCCATCGCCCTCGCGGCGCTCTGGGCAACCGGCCACCTCTCCATCTTCCTGATGGGCCTCCTCGCCTTCGTCGGCGGTACCCTCGGGACGCTCAGCTTCCCGGCCTTCCAGTCGATGCTGGCCGCGACGGTCCCGGACGAGGACCTCGAGAGCGCGGTCGCGCTGAACAGCCTCGCGCTCCAGGTGGCGCGGTTTGTCGGCCCGGCGATCGCAGGAATCCTGCTGGCCACCACCGGCCCGACCTGGGTCTTCACGGTCAACGCGATCAGCTTCCTGGGAGTGCTCGGCGCGCTCGTCCTCTTGCCCTCGTCGCGGGCGCGCGCGCGGGCGGTGGCTCGAGGAATCGGAGGCGCCATGGCGGATGGCTTCCGGTACGTATTCGGCCAGCGAAGCGTGGCCTCGCTCATGATCCTGATGGTGCTGGCGGGGATGTTCGCCACGCCGCCCGTGGCGTTCATGATTCCAGGGCTCGTCCGCTTCCAGCTCCACGAGGGGCCGGGCACGCTCGGAATCCTCATCTCCCTGATCGGACTCGGCTCGGTGCTGGGCTCGATTGCCCTCGTTGCGCTCTCAGGCCGCGCCAACAAGGGAGAACCGGCTTTGGCCTGCTACTTCCTCTGCGCCGCAGCGATCGCCCTCATCGGCGTTTCGACGTCGCCGCTCTTCTCGTTCGCTCTCGCGCTCGCGGGCGGCTTCGCGGGCGTCATCTTCATCGGGCTCTCGACGATCGTCGTGCAGGCGACGAGCTCCGAGGAGATGCGTTCACGGGCGATGGCGATCTGGGCGGCGGCGTTCGTCGGCGTCTTGCCCTTCGGCGCTCTAATCACCGCGGGCCTCGCAGCCTGGCTCGGGGCCGGAACCGCGGTCTTCGTCGACGGAACGATCACGATCCTCGGTGGGATCGCCGTCCTCGCATGGCGCCCTGAGGTGCTCTGGCTCGGCTGCGCCGCCCTCCCCGAGGCGTGCGTCGCGGCTACGGATCCTGCCTCGTTCGCCCTCGCAGAGGAGCTGGAGCGGGAGCGCGCCGCGGCCTAAAGGTGCCCGGGCACGAAGGCCTGAAGGCGATACCTTTCGGCTTTGCCCGTGAACCTGGAAAGGGAGATCGACCGCCTCTACGGGCTTCCCCTGGGCGGTTTCACCGCGGAGCGCGACCGGCGTGTGCGGGAATTGCGAAGCGGCGGCGAGCGGGATGCCGCCGAGCGCCTCAAGCAGGTGCGGAAGCCGACCGCGGCCGCCTGGGCCGCGAACCAGCTGGCCCGGAGCGAGCGCATGAACGTGCGCGCTCTGCTCACTGCCGGCGAGCAGCTCCGCGAAGGCCAGGCCGAGCTCATGCGCGGTGGGAAGCCCGACGCTCTTCGCAGGGCGGAGGAGAGCGCACGACGCGCGCTCACCGCCCTTCTCGACGCGGGGCGCAAGCTTGTGGACGGCGACGCGACTCTGCGCAAGCTCGAAGCGACGCTGCGTGCGGCGGCTGTCGATTCCGACGCGCGAGATCTGCTGGAGCGGGGGCGGCTGACGAAGGAGCTGGCCGCGGCCGGCTTCGGCCTCGCGGGCATGCCGGCGCCGAAGCGGAGCGCCAGGCGGGCGACTGCCAAGAAAAAAGAGGACAAGGCGGCCGAGCGTCGCCGCCGCGAGCTGGCCGAGGCCAGAGCGGCTCTGCAAGAGGCCCAGAAGCGAGCACGCGCGGCCGAGCGGGAGGCCGACAAAGCGCGCAAGGATGTGGAGCGCGCCGAGGAACAGGTGCGCACCCTGCGGCGTTCCAATAAGTGACAAATGAAAAGCGAGAAGGAGATGAGCTTGGAGAAGGCAACGTTTGCGGCAGGGTGTTTCTGGGGCGTTGAGGCGGCTTTTCGCCAGATCCCGGGCGTGATCGGGACGCGGGTCGGCTACACGGGCGGTGACGTCGAGAATCCGACCTACGAGCTCGTGTGCTCGCACACGACCGGGCATGCTGAGGCGGTCGAGGTCACGTTCGACCCGGAGCGCGTGTCCTACGAGGATCTGCTCGAGGTCTTCTGGGCGAAGCACAACCCGACCACCAGGAACCGGCAGGGCTTCGACATCGGCTCCCAGTACCGCTCGGCGGTGTTCGTCCACTCGCCGGAGCAGGAGGCCGCGGCAGTGCGGACAAAGGACGCGCTGCAGGCGAAGCTGCACTGGCCCAAGAAGGTCGTGACGGAGATCGTCCCGGCGGAGGAGTTCTACGAGGCCGAGGACTACCACCAGCAGTACCTCGAGAAGAGCGGCCGGGCGAGCTGCACCGTCGAGCTCGCCGAGGCCAAGGCCTAGCGCCAGCGTTTCGCCGCTTGGCGCTGCGCTAAACGGGGCATAACGACGCCATGAAGCCCTCGTACCTCATAAGAGGTTTCCCCGGTCACCCGCTGCACCCGCCTCTCACCGACGTCACCATCGGCGCGTATACGACGGCGACGCTCCTGGGAATCCTGGCTTTCGCAGGCGTCTCGGAGGCGAACCTGACGAAGGCCTGGTGGCTCGCGCTGCTCGTCGGGCTTGGCTCGACCGCGCTGACGGCGCTGACGGGCCTCGTGGACTGGCTCGGAATCACCTGGCGAAGCCCGCTTTGGTGGACCGCCACGTGGCACATGCTGTCCATGCTCACGGCGACCGCGTTCTTTGCGCTCGCGGCCGCGTTTGGGCATGACCGCTACGTCGCGGGCGAAATGGGCGGAAAGACGTTCGCTCTTACCATCGTCGGCTACGTCGTCCTCGCTGTTGGAGGCTGGCTTGGCGGCACGGTGGTCTTCGTCCACGGCATGCGCGTGCTCGGGCTCCCGGACGAGCCGACCGGGCAGGCAGTTACTCGGGCACGAGCATCGCGCCCTGACGACGAGCAAGGTTCCGCCAAACCCTCCTAGCTCCAGCCGAGCTCGGCGAGCCGGTCCTCGTCGATCCCGAAGTGATGCGCGACCTCGTGCAAGACCGTGATCCGGATCTCCTCTTCGAGGAGGTCGGGATCGGAGCCGAACTCGTCCTCGAGCGGAAGACGGTAGATCGCGATCTTGTCCGGTAGGACGCCGGCGTAGTCGCCGCGCTCGGTGAGCGGGATCCCGAGATAGAGGCCGAAGATGTCCGGGTCGTCGGGGTTCTCCTCTTCGACGACGATCTCGACGTTCGACATCGCCGCGCGCAGGTCGGCCGGCAGGGAGTCGAGCGCGCGGCCGACGTGGTCCTCGAAGGTCACAGGTATCCCGGGCGGCGAGATCGCTCGCGGCCGGCGGTGAAGAGCTTCGCGACGAGGAGGCCGAAGACGAAGCCCCCGATGTGGGCGAAAAAGGCGACGCCGCCGTTCTCGTCGGGCGAGACCAGCGACTGTGAGCCGACCAAGAGCTGGAAGAGGAACCAGAAACCGAGGAAGAACATCGCCGGGATCTCGAAGAAGAAGAACGGGATCACCCAGGTCAGCACCCTGCTTCCGGGGAAGAGCACAAGGTACGCGCCGAGGGCCGCGGCGATGGCGCCGCTCGCTCCGACGTTGGGGATCTCCGCCGCCTTCTCCGACCCGAAGGCGAGCGTCACGAAGGACTGGCTGGCGAGCGCCGCGATGCCGCCGAGCAGGTAGAAGACGACGAACCGTATGCGGCCCATCGCGTCCTCGACGTTGTTCCCGAAGATCCAGAGGAAGAGCATGTTGCCGAGGATGTGATCCCAGCCTCCGTGCATGAACATCGAGGTGAACGCGTCGAGGTACCACGGGTTTCCGGGAGCGACGCAGTCGCCGACCGGCTCGCACGGGAAGTAGCCGGAGTCTGCGACCGCGCGGTTCAGGTTCGGCAGCTCGTAGAAGATCCAGACCGCCAGGTTGATCGCGATCAACGCCACCGTGACGATCGGAAAGCGGCGGGTCGGAATGTTGTCCCTGAGGGGCAGCATGCGGGGGTCCTTACCTGATCACGAGCGCCATCAGTGCCTTCTGTGCGTGCAGCCGGTTTTCGGCCTGATCCCAGACCGCCGAGCGCGGCCCGTACAGGACACCCTCCGTGATCTCCTCGCCGTAGTGAGCCGGGAGGCAGTGGAGGACGACCGCTCGCTCGCTGGCAAGGCTCACGAGGCTGTCATCGATGCCGAAGCCCGCGAGGTCGCCGAGGCGGCGCTCCCGCTCGTCGTCCTGGCCCATGCTCGTCCAGACGTCGGTGTAGAGGACGTCTGCGCCCTCTGCCGCCGCGCGCGGGTCGGTTGTCAGCTCGACGGACCCGCCTGACACGTTGGCGGCGGCGCGCGCCCAGCCGACGACCTCCGCGCTCGGCTCGTATCCCTTCGGCGTCGCAGCGACGAAGTTCATCCCGAGCTTCGCGCACGCGACCATGAGGGAGTGGCAGACGTTGTTGCCGTCGCCGAGGTAGGCGACGGTCACGTCGTCGAATGTCCCCAGGCGCTCGCGGATCGTCAGCACGTCCGCGAGGGCCTGGCACGGGTGGAATTCGTCGGTGAGCCCGTTGATGACCGGGATGTCGGCGTACTCGGCGAGCTCGTCCACGTCGGCCTGCTTAAACGTCCGAATCATGATCCCGTCGAGGTAGCGAGAGAGGACGACGCCGGTGTCCTTGATCGTTTCCCCGCGGCCGAGCTGGAGGTCCCCGGCGGCGAGGTAGAGGCCAGTCCCGCCGAGCTGCGCGATCCCGACCTCGAAGCTGACGCGCGTGCGGGTGGAGGGCTTCTGGAAGATCATCCCGAGCGAGCGGCCTTCGAGATGGCGGTGCTCGACTCGCTCCCGCTGGCGCGCCTTCAGGCGGTCGGCCACGTCGAGTATGAGGGTCAACTCCTCTGCGTCCCAGTCGTTGACGCGGAGAAAGTCGCGCCCCTTGAGATGGGCCGGAATCACGCGCGCATCCTAGGCGGCAGGGACGATGCGGGTACCAGCCTCCCCGGACGCCAGCGCCTCGGCGCTCGTGATCAGCGCCTCGCCGCCGGTCTGGGAGACGAAGGAGAACGCGGCCTCGACCTTCGGCCGCATGCTCCCGGCGGGGAGGCTCTCGAGGACCGCATCGTCCCGGCCGGGCACGAGCTCGGCAAGTGGGCGCTCGTCCTCGGTGCCGAAACCGGTGTAGACCCCGGCAACCTGGGTGAGGACGACGAGCCGCTCCGCTCCGAGCCCGACCGCAAGGAGCGCGGACGCGTGATCCTTGTCGATGACCGCGTCGACGCCGTCGTCGCGGTGCTCGTGCGCGACGACGGGCACGCCGCCGCCGCCGGCTGCGACGACGAGGACGCCGCTCTCCAGGAGCGTTCTGATCGCCTCGAGCTCGAGCACCTGGAGGGGCCGGGGGGAAGGCACGACGCGGCGCCAACCGCGGCTTGCGTCCTCGCGAACGCTCCAGCCGCGCTCCTCCTCGAGCGTTCGCGCGCGCTCGGCGTCGTAGAAGGGGCCGACGGGCTTCGTCGGGTTCGTGAATGCGGGATCGTTTTCGTCCACGACCACCCGGGTGAGAATGACGGCGACGCGGCGCCCCGAAGCCGGCTCGAGCTCGGCGGCGACGAGCGCGCCGATCTCCGCCTGGGTCTGGGCGACGGCGATGTAGAGGGGAAGCGGCGGCGCCTCCGTGCTCGCCAGCTCCTGGCGCAGCAGCTCGTTACCGACCTGAGGGCCGTTCCCATGCGTGACCACGACGGGCCCGTCCCGCAGGATCGACTCCGCGGCACTGAACGTCGCGGCCAGGTTGGCGCGCTGCTCCGCCGCCGTCCCGCGCTCGCCCGGCCCGAGGAGAGCGTTCCCGCCGAGCGCGACGACGGTCAGCATGAAACCCGCTTGTGTTCCACATGCACAAACATCGTGCGTCCTCTATTCGCGTGGTTCAACGACCCTTCCTTGTCCTTTCGAGCCGGGGATGAACTTTGTGCGCGTGAAACACAAAGTCTCGTCCTGCGGGGGTGCCGGAGGCCGATTGCCGGCGGGTCAGGCTGAATCGATGAGGCCGCGCTCGGCGAGGAGCTGGGCGATCGTCGGCTCGCCGATCTCTTCGAGGCGGTAGGTCACCCTCAGGGCCGGCTTGTCGAGCTCGATGATGCGGCGCAGGTCGATCGGGGTCCCGATGAGGACGAGATCGGCATCCGAGCGCTCGATCGTCTCCCGCAGCTCGTCCGTCTGCTTGTGGCCGTACCCCATCGCGGGGAGGAGGTTGGTGATGTGCGGGAACTTCGCGAGGGTCTCCTTGATCGACCCGACGGCGAAGGGGCGGGGATCCACGAGCCCGGCCGCGCCGCCCTGCTTCGCTGCGAGGACCGCCGCTCCGTAGCTCATGCCGCCGTGCGTCAGGGTCGGTCCGTCCTCGATCGCGAGGACGCGCTTGCCGCGAATCTCATAGGTGTCCTCCTCGACCTGGAAAGGCGAGGCCGCACGCACGATCGCCGCGTCGGGGTTCACCGCCTTGATCGAGCGCAGCACGGCCTCGATCCCCTCCTCGGGGGCCGTGTCGATCTTGTTCACAATGCACGCGTCGGCCATCCGGAGGTTGGTCTCGCCGGGGTGGTAGCGAAGCTCGTGGCCCGGCCTGTGCGGGTCGACGACCACGAGGTGGAAGTCGGGGTGGATAAAAGGGGTGTCGTTGTTGCCTCCATCCCAGACGATCACGTCAGCTTCCTGCTCGGCCCGCTCGAGGATGGCTCCGTAGTCGACCCCGGCGAAGACGAGGTTGCCCTCCGCGAGATGCGGCTCGTATTCCTCGCGCTCCTCGATCGTGCAGTCGGCGGCGTCGATGTCCTCGTAGCGCTCGAAGCGCTGCACGGCCTGCTTCGTCAGGTCGCCGTAGGGCATCGGGTGGCGGAGGACGGCAACGCGCTTCCCCGCCTTACGCAGCAGCGCGGCGACGTGGCGCGTGGTCTGACTCTTGCCGGAGCCGGTACGTACCGCACAGATCGCGACGACCGGCTTGGAGGACCGAAGCTCCGTCGAGCGCGGCCCGAGGAGCCGGTAGTCGGCCCCGGCGGCGAGCACGGTCGAGCCGATGTGCATCACATGCTCGTGAGTGACGTCCGAGTAGGCGAAGACGACGTCGTCCACTTCTTCCCGCCGGACGATGTCCGCGAGCTCTTCCTCGGCGAGGATCGGGATGCCGTCCGGGTAGCCCTCGCCGGCCAGCGCCGCCGGATAGACGCGGCCGTCGATGTCGGGAATCTGCGTGGCGGTGAACGCGACCACGTGCACGTCGTCGCGGCCCCGATAGGCCACGTTGAAATTGTGGAAGTCGCGACCCGCTGCCCCCGCGATCAGCACTCGCCTCGGAGTCACGGCGGAGACTCTATGCAGCGGGCTAGGACGGCGCGCCGGGTACCGCGGCCGTCAGGCGTGGATGGACTCGCCGATTCGCTCGGCCACAGCACTGAGGTCGAGCTCCGCGCCGGCAACCTCGCCGAGGAGCTCGTCCGCCGTCGGGCGCTGGCCCTCGCCCCAGAGCTCGCGGAGCAGGGAGCCGGCTTCTCGGCGCGTGAACCAGGCGTTCCCGAACTCCTCACGCAGGAACGAACGCAACAGGGCCTCGAAAGCCCAGGCACGGAGGTAGCTCGAGGAGTAGAAGCCCACGTCGACGTCGGCGAGGTAGTCCGCCTCCGAGAGCTCGATCTTGAGCGCGTCGTGCATGCGCTCGACGTAGCGCGACCGCATCGTCTGGAGGTCGCTCTCGCCGTGGAGCTCGAGCTCGTAGAGGAACTTGGCCGCATAACGGCGGACGAAGTAGAGCTGGCCGGCGGAGGCCTCGGCCGCGAAGTCGGCGGGACGAGCGAAGTCGAGCCGCCGCTCGAGCCAGGCCGGCTCGTTCACGAGGAGCTCGAGCAGCATCGCCCAGCCCTCGGTGACCGCGTTGTCGCCGAGCCGGCGCGCCTCGACGGGGAGATCCGCCGAGGTGTGCGCGTAATGCTCCGTGTGGCCGGCCTCGTGGAAGAGGGCGTGCCAGTCGTCGGGCCCCCCGATCGGCTGGATGACGAGCATGATGCGGCCCGGAACCTCGATCGGCGCGCAGAACGCGCGCGGGGATTTCGTCGGGCGCGACTCGAGGTCGAGATGGACGTTCTCCTGGGACTGGAGCTCGATTCCGAGCCCCGCGAGCGTGCCCTCGAGAGCCGGGAGCATCCCCGGTCCAGGAAAGCCGGAGTCCCACTCGGAGGCCCGGAAGAGCCGTGGCACGTCCCAGCGCTTCGCCTCTTCGAGGGGGATCCCGACTCTGCTCCGGAAGAGCGAGTCGAGCGCGGAGGCGTAGAGATCCTCGGTGTCGGCGAGGAAGCGCTCGCACTGCTCGGAGAGGCGGTCGAGCGGAAAGCCGAAACGGTCGTAGAGCGCGCGGTAGGTCGGGGCGCCCAGCTCCGTCGTCGCGCTGCGCCGTGTCTCGGCCATGTGCCTGTAGCGCGGATTCAGGTGCTCTTCGGTCAGCTCGATTCGCGCGCGGTCGAGCCGCTCGCGCCGGCTGCGATCGGGCTCGTTCGCGATCGATGGGCGGAGAAGGCGAAAGCCGATCTCCTCGCCGTCGATCTCGGTCGTGAGGGAAGCCTCGAGGCCGGCGATCTCCTCGGCGTCGGCCCGGGTCAGGTCGCCGACGTAGCCTTCGCAGCCGAACCGCCAGAGCTCGACCGCACCGCGGCCTTCGATCTCGGCTGTTGCCGCGAGGCGCCGGCAGGCGTCCAGGGTCGTCAGGTCGGAGAAGCGCTCGTAGATCGGCGAGAGCTCGAAGTCGTCCTTGAGCCCTGCGAAATGGAGGTAGTACTCCTCGTCGAGCGCGGCGATGAACCGGTCGGCCTCGTCCCGGTACGCCTCAAGCTCTGCCACCGGGGCCGTCGCCATGCGTGGCGTAGGATAGCGCCCGTGCGCGAGTTCGAGGTCCAGACGGAGCGCAAGACCGAGCTCGTGAACATCACGGAGCAGGTGCGCGACGCAGTCAAGAACGGTGGCGGCTCGGCCGCGCTCGTCTACGTGCCGCACACGACGGCGGCGGTCACCATCAACGAGAACGTCGACCCCGAGCTCGTCGACGACCTCGAGCGCACGTTCGACCGGGTCGTGGGAGACGATTGGGACTGGCGCCACGACGATGCCGACGGGCCGAATGCGCCGTCGCACGCCCGTTCCACGTTGGTCGGCCCTCAGATCATGGTGCCGCTCAATGAGGGCGAGCTCGCGCTCGGCACCTACCAGGGGATCTTCTTCTGCGAGTTCGACGGCCCGCGCCGTCGCAAGGTCTACGTCACGACGCTCGGCTAGTAGGAGGGGTTGGCGGAACGTCGCACAGCGCTGCGTTTCGTCAAACCCTCCTTCTAGGCGACGGCGGCGCGAGCCGCTGCCACGAAGCCGCTCACGAGTGGATGGGGCTCAGCCGGACGCGAGCGCGTCTGGAAGCAGAAGAGGGTCGCGACGAAGAAGGGATGGCCGTCGAGCTCGACGATCCTCACCCCGCCTTCCTCGTCGATTCCCGTCACGAGCAGGCCACTCTCCTCGATGAGCGGCCGGTAGTCCGGGTTGAGCCCGTAGTTGCAGTAGTAGTCCTCCAAGGCTTCGTCGGTCCCGTAGAGGTCGGCAGCGCGCGACCCGGGGAGGACGATCACCCGGTGCTCCTGCCCGACGAGCGAGCATGAGAGCGGCGTGACGACGAGCGTCTCGGCATCGGGGCTCGTCTCCGCATGCTCCGCGCCTTCGACTCCGAGGACATTGCGCGCGTACTCGACCAGTACGTGCTGGAAGCCGCCTCAGGTGCCGACGAGCGGGATGCCCCGCTCGCGGGCGGCGGTGACGGCGCCGAGGGCGCCTTCCATGCTCCGGTACGGGCTCGCCGGGGCGATCCAGAGGCCCGCGAACCGCTCCTCGAGCTCGGCGGGCGGGGGAACCGCGTCGGTCGGAATCCACTCCCACTCGGCGTCGACGTGGTGGAGGCACGCATC
>JBDTRS010000060.1:0-12836 GCA_039931575.1 Gaiellaceae bacterium | reverse complement strand
CCGAGACCCTGGACATGCTCCAGGCGATGAACACGGGCCACGAAGGCTCGCTGACCACGATCCATGCCAACTCGCCGCGCGACGCGCTGGCCCGTATGGAGACACTCGTCCTGACGGCCGGCGTCGAGCTCCCGCTTCGTGCAATCCGGGAGCAGGTGGCGAGTGCATTCGACCTCCTCATCCAGATCACCCGTCTCGTGGACGGCTCGCGCCGGATCAGCCACGTGACCGAGGTGCTCCGCATGGAGTCGGACGTGATCACGCTGCAGGACATCTTCCTCGCGAAGCCGCCTGACGAGGAGAGCGCCGCAGCCCAGGTCAGCCGCCTGCTCTCGCCGCTCGCCTGCACCGGGCTCAAGCCTCACTTCCTCGACAAGCTCGCCGCCAACGGCGTCACGCTGCCGTCGACGTTCTTCCAGCAGGAAGATCCGAGCTTCAGGCCCAGCTTCACCGCAGCGAGCTACGGCGGGTTCAAGTGAAACGAGCCGCACTCGCCGCCCTTATCGCCTTGATCGTCGTCCCCGCCGCTTTCGCGGCGGGACAGATCAAGACCGTCGGGACGTCGGACTTCCCGCACGTTCGCCTGACCGTCGTCGCCCCTTCGACCTCGAAGTCGGCGCCGACCCTCACCCAGAACGGGAGGGCGGTCGCGGGCTTGTCTACGACCAACCTCGGTTCCTCGAAGAGCGTCGTGATCGCCATCGACCGGTCGCGGTCGATGCTGGGCAAGCCGCTCACCGACGCATCGGCCGCTGCCGCCGGGTTCGTAGCCGGCAAACCGGCCGCGGATCGCATCGCCGTTGTCACCTTCGCCACGCAAGCAGTCGCGCTGACGGGCTTCTCGACCTCGACGATCGACTCCGACCTCGCACTCCGGAGTATCGCGGTCGATCAGGTCGTCGGGACCAAGCTCTACGACGCCGTCGTGCTCTCAGCCGACCTGCTCAAGGCCGAGCCAGAAGGCGGGCGGGTGGTCATCCTCGTCACGGACGGGAACGAAACCGAGAGCGAGGCATCGCTCGACTCTGCGATCGTCGACGCCAAGGCCGCCGGCGTCAGCGTCTACGTGATCGGAATCGAAAGCGCGGCCTTCAATCCTGAGCCGCTGAAGCGCCTGTCGGGGGAGACCGGGGGCAGCTACCACGGTGCCGCCTCGACCGAGGCGCTCAAGGCCGTGTACAGCACCATCGGCCAAGAGCTTCAGCGCACCTGGCGTCTCCAGTACATGACGAACGCCCGCCCCGGCGACCGGCTCGCACTGGCCGTCAAATTCCCGGGCGGAGATGCGCTCACCCGCACCGTTACGGTTCCCGGGCAGGCTCCGCCTACGCCCGCGGGCCCGTCTCCCCTTCTCCCGGACTTCTTCTACACGAGCGACTGGGGCCTGCCCGTGCTTGCAGGCGTCGTCGGTCTGCTCGCTCTCCTCGCCTTCGCCTTCGTGCTTGCCGCTCCGAAGGGCGCTTGGCTGAAAGGACGCCTCGAGCCGCACGTCGCGAGCGGGAAACACCAGGTGATCAAGCGCGAGCGGGACAGCCGCAAGGTCGCGCTCTTCGCACCGCTCCTCCTCGCCACAGAAAAGATCTTCGGCAACCTCCGCCACTGGAAGAAGCTCGACGTCGTCCTGCAGAGGGCCGACGTCCCGCTCAAGACCGCGGAGTTCGCCTACATCATGGGTGCGGCGGGCCTCGTAGGGGCCTTCGCCACCGCGGTCATGCAGCCGCCTTTCTGGGTACTCCTCATCGGCTTCGCCGCAGGTGCCGTGATCCCCTACGTGGTCGTCGCCCGCCGCGCGCGTAAGCGCCTGCGGGACTTCGAAGACCAGCTGCCCGACATTCTCGTGACGATGGCGGCGTCGCTCAAGGCCGGGCACAGCTTCCGTCAGGGAATGCAAAGCGTCGTCGACGAGGGCGTCGACCCGGCTGCGCAAGAGTTCAAGCGCGTCCTCACCGAGGCCCGCCTCGGCCGCCCGATGGACGATGCCCTCGGCGAGATGGCCGCGCGCATCGGTTCCAACAACTTCGAGTTCGTCATGAGCGCGGTCACGATCCAGCGCCAGGTCGGTGGCTCGCTCGCCGGGCTCTTCGACATGGTCGCGGACACGGTGCGCCAGCGTCAGCAGTTCCGCCGCAAGATCCGCGGTCTGACTGCGATGGGCCGCATGTCCGCCTATGTGCTGGTCGGCCTCCCCGCATTCGTGGGATTGGCGATCTGGGTCATCAACCGCGATTACATGAAGCCCCTCCTCGTGACGTCCACGGGCCACAAGCTCATCCTCCTGATCGTCGTGATGATGAGCATCGGCTCGCTGATCCTCAAGAAGATCGTGTCGTTCAAAGGCTAGGAGTCCATGTTCTTCGTACTCGTATTCGCACTCGTCTCCCTCGGGCTCGCCGTCTACCTGATCGGCGAGGCCGCGACACTGCCCGCCCGCGAGCGCTCCGGCTCCATCCGCCGCGCCGCCACCTACGGCAGCTCACGGCGCCCGTCCGGCGCGACCGGCCAGGAGAGCTTCGGCGACCGGGTGGTCGAGCCGATGAAGATGGGCCTCGCGCAGGCCGTCCTCAAGGTGACCCCGCGCATGACCGTGGACACCGTCAGCCGCAAGCTGATGGGTGCCGGCCTCGGGCGCGTCCTCTCGCCGACGACGTTCCTCGCGGCCAAGGCCGCGTGTGGAATCGGCGGCGCATTCGGAGGGCTCTTCCTCGGCGGCTTGGTCGGAGGCTCTCTCGCGGTCTTTCTCGCGCTCATCCTTGCACTGCTCGGGTTTCTCGCTCCCGACCTCTTCGTCTCGTACAAGGCGCGGGGCCGGCGTGACCAGATTCGCGCCGAAATGCCCGACGCCCTCGACCTGCTCGCCGTCAGCGTGGAAGCCGGACTCGGCTTCGATGCTGCGATCCAGAAGCTCACCGAGCACATGGAGGGCCCGCTGGTGGAGGAGTTCGCGCTCGCCCTCGGCGAGATGCGGATCGGCGAGACGCGCACGAAGGCTCTGCAGAAGATGGTCGAGCGGGTGCAGGCGCCTGAGCTCGCCTCCTTCGTCCGCGCGATCATCCAGGCCGACGTGCTCGGAATCTCACTCGGGCGCATCCTCCGCGTCCAGGCGACGGACACGCGCAACAAGCGTCAGGCCGCTGCCGAAGAGAAGGCAATGAAGGCGCCGATCAAGATGCTCTTCCCGACGGGCATCTTCATCTTCCCGGCGATGTTCGTGATCAGCCTCGGGCCGGCCTTCCTGAACTTCAAGGGAATCTTCTTCTAAGCCGATGGCATCGGCGAACCCCATGCCTGAGGAAGCGTCCACGAGCGACACCGAGACCGGGTTCGGCACCGGCCTGCGTGCGAAGCTCGGCCGCTTTCCCGATGCGGATGGGGCAGTCGAGCAGGACTCACCCGCCGGCGCAGCGCCTCCCCTTCCGGGAGCGCCGTCCGCGAATGGAGTTTCCGCCGAGGACGTCGAGGCGCTGCGAGCCGAGCTCGCGGGCGCGCTCGCGCGCGAGCGAGATCTCCAGGCCGCCCTCGATCACCAGGCGGTCTCGACCAACGCGCAAAGCTTCGACTACCAGGCGGATCTGAGCGGGCGTTCCGGAGAGCTCGACTCGCGCGCGGCGCAGATCGCCGCCGCGGAGACCGAGCTGGAAGAGCGCGAGCGTCGCGTTTCCGAGCAGCTCGCCATGATCCGCTCCGAGAAGGAGCGTCTCTCAGAGATCGAAAACCGGGTCGTCTCCCAGGACGCGCTCTCGAACGAGCGCGAGACGCAGGTCGAAGCGCGGCTGCGCGAGCTCAAGGAGGCAAGCCGCGAGTCCGAGCGGCGCGAGGCGCAGTTGCAAAAGCAAGCGTCCGTGCTCGCTGGACAGGAAACCAAGATTAGCCGCCGGGAGGCGGCGGTGGACGCCCGCGAGGCGGAGACCAAGGCTCGTCAGGAAGCTAAGGAGCGCGGCCTTGCCGAACGCGAGGCGGCCGTCCGCGAGCACGAGAAGGCTTACGCAGGAATCGAACAGAAGCTCGCGCAGCGCGAGAAGGAGCTGCAGAAGCAGTTCTCCGCAGTCGTCGCAAAGCAGGAGGTCCTCGAGGAGCGGGAAGCCGAGGTTCTCGCGAAGCACGAGCGGCTGCGAGCCGACGCCGCGCGCTTGGAAGCCGAGCTCTCAGGTCGTGGCGAGGCGGCGCAGGATGCCATCGCCCGCATGAAGGACCTCGAAGCCCGAGAACTAGAGCTCACTGCCCGCGAGGCCGATCTCGGCCGGCGGGAGGCGCACCTCGGGCGGGTCGAGACGGAAGGTGTGCGGGGCCGCGAGCTTGCCGAGCTCGAGGCGGACCTCCAGAATTCCGAGCAGCTGACCGACTCGGGCAAGAAGCGCCTCGAGCGCAAGGAAAAGCGCCTGAGCGAGATGGAAGAGACCGTCCGTGACCGGATCCGCGAGCTGGACGACCGCGAGCTGCAGCTCGAGCAGCGTGAGGCGACCGTCGAGGCGGACGTGGAGATTCGCGAAGACAAGCTCGAACGCCGTGAAGCCGAGCTCGCCGACCTCGAAGGCAAGCTGGCCAACAAGGAGAGCGAGCTGTCGACGTACGTCCAGCAGATCCAGAGCCAGTTCAAGGACCGCGAGTCCACCTGGTGGAACAAGGTCACCGGGGACGAAGCCCCCGACGAAGCAGCCTGAGCAGCCTGGTCGGCGGGCGCTTCACCGGGCGAAGCCCGGCTGCGGCGCCCGCCTGACGCCGCCGGCGGCAGGATGCTTCGTCCTCGCGGCTTGCCCGTGCTAGCTGCACTGTCCTGCGCCGCTCGGACTCGCCTCCTTTGCCGGCGACGTCCCAGGCAGCTCAGGGGTGTTTGCTAGGCGGCGGCGCCTTCGCGCAACGACTCGCGCCAGCGTTCGAGAGCGTCCCAGCAAGCGACCGTGTCGCCCGAGACCTGCGCGCCGAGGCCGGCAGGGTCTTGTGACCAATGGAGCTCGGCGACCTTCGTCTCGTCGGGAACCGGCTCGGCTCCGGGCCGGAGTCGCGCGTAGTAGACGGCGAGGGCCGAGCCGGAGTCGTCGTTCAGGCAGATAGCGATGGGCCGTAGGCCCTCGAGGTCGTCGTCGCCGAGCGAAATCTCCTCGGCTGCGTCTGCGAGGATCGCCGCGCGCGGCTCCTCGGCGGGCATCAGCCCACCGGAGGCCGACGCCGTCCAGAGTAGGGGGTCGCGCCCGATTGACGGCCCGCGGAGCTGAAAGAGGACGACGTCCTCCTCGCGCTCCACGAAGAGCTGGACGCCAAGGGCGAAACCGAGCTTGTACGCGAGCGTCGGCTCCTCGAAGACGACCATCGCTTCTGCGTAGCGGCCGGAACGGCGGAGAATGGCGCCGTCGGGCGAGACACCGTGGCAGAAGGCGATCGGGCCGTCGAAGCGTCCGGGCGTGCGGGAGAGCAGGCGTTCGGCGTCGCGGACCGCATGAGCGAGCGGACGATCCTGCGGCAGCCCGAACGGGAACGGGCGAAAGCGAGGCTCCCCCGCAAGTAGAACGATCGCGCGCATGCTCAAAGTGTGCGCACCGGGGCGGCTAGCCCGCCGCCTCGGCCTGCGCAAGCCCCGCGTCGAGCTCCTCGAGACTGGCATATCCGGAGGCTGTCGCCGCCAGGCGATGGTCGCGCGTGAAAAAGTAGGTCGTCGGCAGCTCCGCCACCCCGAGGCGCGCCGAGAGGCGGCCGTCTGGATCCGCGATGCTCGGGTGCGTCCAGTGTGCGGCTGCGACGAAGTCCTTCGCGGCCACCCGGTCGTCCTGGACGTCGATCCCGAGAATGGCCGTCTCGCGGTTCTTGTCCGCGAATCGCTGCATGGGCCCTGCCTGCCGGCGGCACTGGGGACACCAAGAGGCCCAGACCGTGACCACCAGCGTCCTGCCGCGGAAGTCCGAAAGCCGGACGGCCTCGCCGCTGACGGGGTCCGTGCCCGAAAGATGCGGCGCCGCGGAGCCTGCCATGGGCGTCTCCTCTACCGTTCCCGACCCGGTCACGCCGCGCTGGCCCACTTCGTTTCCGAGGAGCAACCCCGCGGCTGCGGCCGCGCCGAGACCGGCTGCGACGGCGGCCGCTCCGAGCAGCACGAGGCGGGTCCCTGACAGGCCTCGATGCTAGCGGCGCCGTTTCAGTCGGCCGCCGGTGAGGAAAGGGGCACTTGTGCCCAGGCTGCGCCGCGTCGACTGCTCCGGGCCGGGAATCGCGCGCCGGTCGCGTGGCCGTGGGTTCGAGTACGTGGACGAGTCCGGGGAGCGCGTGGACGATGCCGAGGTGCTCGAGCGGATCCGCGAGCTCGTGATCCCGCCTGCCTGGCGGGACGTCTGGATCTGCCCGTACCCCTTCGGCCACATCCAGGCTGTGGGGACGGATGCCGCCGGCCGGAGGCAGTACCTCTACCACGCCCGCTGGCGGGCTCGGCGCGACCAGGAGAAGTTCGACGAGATGCTGCGTTTCGCCCGTGCGCTGCCGAAGGTCCGGCGGACGGCGCATAAGCATCTCTCCGACCCGGGCATGACGCGCCGGCGAGTTCTGGCCTGTGCCGTCCGGCTCCTCGACCGCGGCTTCTTTCGGGTCGGCACCGAGGATTACGCGGAGCGGAACCAGACGTACGGGCTCGCGACGATGGAGAAGCGCCACGTCACGCTCGGCCCCGCGAACCTGCTGGTGTTCGACTATGTGGCGAAGAGCGGCAAGGACCGGCTCCAGTCCGTGGTCGACCCCGAGGTGTACGCCGTCGTGGAGAAACTCAAGCGGCGGCGGGGCAGCCCGGAGCTACTCGCCTACAAGGACGGCCGCTCCTGGGTGGACGTGCGCTCCGACCACATCAACGAGTACATCAAGGAGATCACCGGGGAGGACTTCTCCGCCAAGGACTTCCGCACGTGGCACGGGACGGTGCTCGCCGCCGTCGCGCTGGCGGTCTCCGGGCAGGCGGCTCGGACGAAGACGGCCCGGGCCAGGGCTGTCTCGCGCGCGGTCAAGGAAGTCGCGCACTATCTTGGGAACACACCCGCGGTCTGCCGCGCGTCGTACATCGATCCGCGCGTCTTCGACCGCTACCGGGACGGTGTCACGATCGGCGGGGCGCTCGAGCTCCTGGGCGACGTCGACTTCGGCCAGCCCGCAACGCAGGGCGCCGTGGAAGAGGCGGTGTTGGACCTCCTCGAGGAGACCCAGTCTCCGGCTCTCGAAAAGGTCGCCTGACGCCCTCTTTAGACTGGCCGTCATGGCCTCGGAGACCTGCCTGCGTTGCGGTGCTGCGATGGAGTGGCGGCACCAGACGTGGCAGTGCCCGCGCTGCCGCTTCAAGATCGGATGCTGCGAAGGGGATGCGGGCTGCGAGGCAGAAGCCACGCCGGCGGTCGCTCAGGGTATGACTGTCGTTCGTGGAGCCTCGCACCGCTCGCTCGGCTGAGTTCCGCCGGATTCCGGCCCCCGCGCTGGTCGTCGCCGGAGTCGGTTCCGTGCAGCTCGGCGCCGCGGCGGCGAAGTCGCTCTTCGACGACCTGAGCCCGAGCGGCGTGGTGGCGCTGCGGCTGCTCATTGGGGCGCTGGTGCTTGCTCTCTTCTGGCGCCCGAGGGTCCGGGGCCGGCCTGCGGCCGACCTGCGGCTCGCCGCCGTCTTCGGGCTGACGCTCGTGTCGATGAACCTCTGCTTCTTCGAGGCGCTCGACCGCATCCCGCTCGGGATTGCCGTCACGCTCGAGTTCGTCGGGCCGCTCGGAGTCGCGCTCCTCGGGTCGCGCCGCGCAGCCGATCTGGTCTGGGTCGCCCTCGCCGCGGCCGGGATCCTGCTTCTTGCTCCGGGAATCGGAGACGGGCTCGACGGCGTCGGCGTTCTCTTCGCCCTGATCGCAGGCGTCCTCTGGGGGACCTACATCCTCCTGGGGGTCAGGTTGGGGCGCGCCTACACCGGCGCGAGCGGGCTCGTCCTGGCGATGGCCGTTGGAGCGTGTGTCGCTCTGCCGATCGGGGTTGCGAGCGCAGGGAGCTCGCTTCTCGATCCCGTGCTGCTTGCCGCGGGAGCCGGTGTCGCTGTCCTCTCGTCCGCGATTCCGTGGTCGCTCGAGATCGAAGCTCTTCGGCGCCTGCCGATGCACGTCTTCGGCGTGCTCATGAGCCTCGAGCCGGCCATCGGCGCGCTGGTGGGCTTCGTCGTCCTCGGCGAGCACCTGGGTGCGCGGGCGCTGGCGGCCGTCGGGCTGGTTGTGATCGCGAGCGCCGGTGCCGCGCGCCGGGCGCGCATCGCCCCTGCCCCGCCGGAGTTCTAGGACCTAGGACGGCGTGCCGTTGTTCCAGTGGCGGAGGTCGAAGCCGCCTTCGGCGAGGCGCGTCCGCAGCGCGTCGGCCTCCTCGCTTGCGGCGACGCAGAGGACCCCGCCCTCGAGTGCGCCTCGGCGGTTCACGGGCCGGCCACGGGCACGGCGGCGAGCGCTCCGGGGCCTTGAAGGCGGGGAGCGCGGCAGCGCTGATCGGCTCACATGTACGGGTCGAGCGGGCCCTTCAGCCCGGGACGGCCCGTGAGCGCGAGCGTCCCGATGGTCGGGCCGTGGTAGGCCTGCGCCGGGGAGATCACACGCCAGCGCTCGGGCTCGCCGCGGTCGACGTGATAGGCGCGCGCCAGCCAGTTGCGGCCAGCGATCGAGCTCCGGCAGGAAGAGACGTGTTTCGCTTTGGACGACGCCTGCCTCGGACACCTCACGCGGAATCTACCGTCGAGTGATTTGGGGGTGTCGAGCGGTGATAGGCTCGCCAGATGGCCGTAACCACTGAAACCATGCAGGTTTTCGAGCCCGCGACGGAGCAGGTCCTGGCCGAGCTTCCACGCGCCGGCGCCGACGAGGCAGACGACGCCGTCGCCCGGGCGAAGGCCGCATTTCCCGCCTGGCGGGCTGTTTCTCCCGGCGACCGCGCGAAGCTTCTGCGGCGGCTCGCACGGGCTGTCGAGGGCTCGTTCGAGGAGCTCGCGCAGCTCGAGGCTCGCAACGTCGGCAAGCCGATCTCGGACGCGCGCGGCGAGGTGGCCAGCGTGGTGGACGTCTTCGACTACTACGCGGGAGCCCCGGAGCGGCTGCTCGGCGACACGATTCCGGTCGCGGGCGGCGTGGACATGACGTTCCGAGAGCCGCTCGGCGTCGTCGGGCTGATCACGCCCTGGAACTTCCCGCTTCCGATCGCGAGCTGGAAGGTCGCGCCCGCCCTCGCCGCCGGAAACACGATTGTGTTGAAGCCGGCCGAGCTGACGCCGCTCACTGCACTCGAGCTCGAGAAGCTCGCGCTCGAGGCGGGAATCCCCGAGGGAGTCCTGAACGTCGTCAACGGGCCCGGGCGAATCGTCGGCGAGCGCATCGTCGAGAACCCCGATGTGGCGAAGGTCGCCTTCACGGGCTCGACGGCGGTCGGCCGCAGGGTCGCAGAGATCGCCTCGCAGTCGATCAAGCGCGTAACCCTGGAGCTCGGCGGCAAGTCGGCCAACGTCGTCTTCGCCGACGCCGACCTGGAGAGGGCCGCCGCGGCGGCTCCCGGAGCCGTGTTCGGGAACGCGGGGCAGGATTGCTGCGCGCGCTCACGCATCCTCGTCGAGCGCAGCGCCGTCGAGCCCTTCATGGAGGCGCTGGAGCGGGCGGTCAAGTCGCTCCGCGTCGGCGACCCCCTCGACGACGAGACCCAGATGGGCCCGCTCATCTCCGCCGACCAGCGCGAGAAGGTTGCCTCCTACCTCGAAGACGGCGCGCCGATCGCTTTCCGCGGCTCGGCTCCCGAGGGCCCCGGCTTCTGGTTCGCGCCCACCGTCCTCTCCCCGGTCTCGAACGACGATCGCGTCGCGCGCGAGGAGATCTTCGGCCCGATTGCGGCCGTCATCCCGTTCGACGATGAGGCCGAGGCGCTCGCGATCGCCAACGACACGATCTACGGCCTCTCCGGCTCGATCTGGACGCGTGACGGCGCCAAGGCCCTGCGTGTGGCTCGCGGGCTCGACACCGGCACGATCTCGATCAACTCGAACAGCTCCGTGCGCGTCACGACGCCGTTTGGCGGGTTCAAGCAGTCCGGCATGGGCCGCGAGCTCGGCCCGCACGCGCTGGACTACTACACCGAGCTGAAGAACGTCTTCATGGCGACCAGCTAGCCCTCGGTGACGGCACGCAGCCGGGCGCCGAGTCGCGCGGCATGGTCGGCCGCGGCGGGAAGGTTCCTGGCATCCGTTGCCGTCCGGAGGTCCCGAAGCCGGGAGTTGATCTCGCTGCGGCCGGCGGCGGGAAGGGTATGGATGATCCGGTCGCGGATCCACTCGAGGACGGCCACGGCCCCCGTCACGCCGGCGAGATCCTCCGGCGCGTTCGGCCATGTACTGGGAGATGAGCACGCGGACCAGCTGGCCGTTCCACGTCACGGTGCTCGTGCCGGGCAAGAGGGTCGTCTCGGTCCGAAACGAAACGGCCTGTCGTCCACGTGGCCGAGCAGGAGAGCGGAATGAAGCCTGCTGATCGGGAACAGCGGGTTGGTGATCTTGGTGGGGTTGGAGAAGGACGGCCTGCCGAGATCGACGCGCTCGCTCGCCGGGGCGCAGCCGCGGCCGTTGAAGGTACCGCACGGAGTTTGCGGGAGGGTCCCGGTCGCGGCAGGCGATGATGCTTGGTTGCTGTCGCACCCGCTGAGGGCCAGCGCACCTGCGAGCCCGAGGACGGCGATTGACAGGCGCATGCGAGGCAGCCTAGGCCGCTAGATGAGAGGAGAGCGAAAGGCCACGCTCCCGGCCCGGCTACGGGGTCTGCTCGCCGGCGGCGACGCGGACCGAGAGCCAGTTCCGTGTGGGCGCAAGCGGGCAAACCCAGCGTGGGTCATAGGCGCAGGATGGGTTGTAGGCGAAGTTGAAGTCGAGGACAAGACGACCCGCGGACGAGCCGAGGTCGGACCCCTTCACCGTGTCGAGGAGGTAGCGGCCTGCCGGGTACGTCGTCTCGCCGCTCGTCCCGTCGCCAAAGGGAACGAAAACACCGCCTCCGTAACCGTCGAGCCAGTAGAGCTCGAGCGAACAGTGCTCGCCGTAGAGCTCGAAGGCCGCCTCAGCGAAGCGCGTGAACGAATACGAAACACCCGTGCTCGTCACGATCTCCCGGCGCTCGGGCGGAAGCGGCGACACGTTTGCCGTGACGCGCGCGGCCGGGTCGTACTCGAAGTAACGGCAACCTGTGAACTCGCCGCGACGGGCCTCTGAAACCGGGGACTGAGGGTGCGAGCGAAAGAGTTGATCGCGGACGGAGCGCCAGCGGCGCCAGGCAGCCTCGGTATCGGTCGAGGACCGGATCTCCGCGTACAACGCGAAGATCGTCCGCTTCCAGGCGAGCAGCGCGAGTACGTCGGTCGCGGTTAGCTCAGCCGATCCGGGCGGCGTCGAACGTGTCGTTCGCTCCATGCGACTTGGAACGCTCAGAGAGTGGATTCCCTTCCGCAAGCCGTCGAAAGGAGCTCTAAGAGGGGAGCCGCCAGACCTGCGAGCCGTCCCAGGCGTGCCAGGCCTCGACCTCCATCCAGGCGCTGAAGCGGCGCCGCTCGCGCGTCCGGAACGGGTCACCCGTGTAATGGACGGCGAGGCGATCGATGTCGCGCAGGCCGAGGTCCTCCTCGATGGCCACGATGCGTCCCTGGAGGCTGACGTGGCGGTACCAGCCCTTCTGGTCGAGCACGGTTAGCGCAACTCGGGGATCGCGGCGCATGAACCGGAGCCGCAGACGGCTCTCGTCCATGCTCAGGAGCACGCGATTTTCTTCCCACGCGTACCAGGTTGCGACCGTGTGCGGCGAGCCGTCGCGTCGCAGGGATGCGACGACAGCTGGGTTCGGCTGCCGCAGGAAGTCGTCGACATCGGGTGGGACTGGGGCGCGGGGCATCGCGGCTGCCGGGACGATGATCCGGGCCTACGAGGTCGCGGTGATCGTGATCCCGCCGCGCGCCTTCTGCACGAGCGTCACGCGCACCTTGTCGGGTGGAAGCTCGATCGCCTCGGCAACGTCGTCGCGGATCTTGACCGTGAGCGCTTCGCAGAAGTGGCCTTCGTTTCGGAAGCCGCTCAGGTAGAGCTTGAGCGACTTCGACTCGATGCAAAGACCCTTGGGCCAGAACTCGATCTTGGCGACGTAGAGGTCGGGCTGACCCGTGATGGGACACACTGCCACGAGCTCGTCACTCGTCATCTCCACATGCGACACGCCCGGGTTGGCGAACGTCTCCAACCCCGCATATCGCTCGGAGCCCGGTTGGCCGAGTGCGACGAAGTCGGTCGAGCGCGAAGGTGTCTCCATCCGGTCGAACTCTACGGCGCGCCGGCCGCGGCCCGCTGGTCGGCCGCCCATTGCCCGACGAGTCCGCGGCAGCGCTCGATCATCTCGTCCTGGCGCTCCGGCTCTACCTCGAGGCGGATCGAGTGGACGAGCATGTCGTCGAACTCAGGGTTTTCGACGTACTCGACCATGACCTCATCGAGGTGCGGCAGGGCCGTGGCACGGAACTCCTCGAACTCTTCCGTATGGAAGTACGCGTCGGCGAGCCGACCGAAGCGCTCGAGCTTCTCCTCGTAGGCGAGGTGGGCGTTGTCGCCGATCTCGAAGTAATCCCGCGTGTTCTGATTGATTCGCATCGCCCGCCCGGTGACGGTGCAAAAGATGCACCACGCGGCCAGGGACTGGATCGCCCACGGAAAGTAATAGTGAAGGCTTACGAGCGCGATGTCGGGTGAGGCGTTGGCGTAGTCGATCGGGTGGGCTTGGCCGTCCTTCACGATCGTCTCGCACGAGTTGAACTCCCAGCGGAAGAAGGCGTTGACGAGGCGGCTGATCGTC
>JBDTRS010000059.1:0-12860 GCA_039931575.1 Gaiellaceae bacterium | reverse complement strand
CTTCGCAGGCTCTCCTTCGTGCGCTTCGATCACGCGGTCGAGTCCGTCCTCGATCTCCTGCACGAGCTCGGGCGGCGCGAGCGGCCTGGCCCGTCCATCCTGCCGCAGCACCCACCCGGCGAGATGCCCGATCCGGGAATACCCGGTCGTGAAGAGCCCGTTCTCGACCCGACCCCGCTCGATCATGCGCTCCACCCACCAGGCGGTGTCAGCGTCGACCTCGATCTCCGCCTCGCCGACGATGTCGCCGAACTGCCAATCCTGACGGCCGCGGTACACCGCAGGATCGAAGTCCTCCGGCAGCCGGAAATCGCGCTCGCGGCGCGTCGCGAAGCGAATGTCCCCCCGGATGCGCGAGACGCGGAAGGTGCGAATGTCCTTCCGGTCCTGGTCGTGGCCGATGACGTACCACGAGCCGCGGTCGGGGAGGAGGGCGTACGGGTTGACCGTGCGCTCGGACTCGGCGTCGCGCCCGATCGAGTAGTAGGGGAACTTGACGGTGCGCTGCTTCGAGATCGCGTTTTCGAGCTTCGTCAGCCGCCCTGACATCTCGGCCGAGTAGTCAGGGTCGCGGACCTCGATCCGGACGGCAGCCTCCGTCGGCTCCTCGTCGAAGCCGGGCCGGCCGAGAGCGAGGTTCTGGAGGGCGAGACGGAGAGGCTCTGCGTAGGCGAACTGGCCCTCGAGCATGTAGAGCGCGGTCTGGAGTGCCGCGAGCTCGTCCTCCTCGAGCTTCAGCTCGGGCAGGAAGTAGTTCTCCGAGCGGAGCGTGTACAGCTCCTCGCCCGTGAACTCGTCGCGCTGCGAATGCAGGGGGACGCCGAGCGCGATGAGCTCGCTGCGGTCAGAGTAGAAGCGGCGTGCGAAGGCCTCGTCGGACATCTCCGAGTAGCCCTCGACGGTCGACTTGATGTCCCGCGCCGTGAGGGGCCGGCGCTCGGCCATCAGGAAGGCGACGAGGGAAAGCTGACGGATGAGCTTGTCAGTGTCGTGCGACAAGGGACCTATTCTTTCAGTCGTGGCAACCCCTCCGACGATCGTCGCTCATCTGGACCTCGACGCCTTCTTCGCGGCGGTCGAGGAGCTCGAGCGCCCGGAGCTTCGTTCCAGTCCGCTCGTCGTCGGCGGCGATCCGCGAGGCCGCGGCGTCGTGGCGACCGCGAACTACGAGGCACGCAAGTACGGGATCCGGTCCGCGATGAGCTGCGCCGAGGCGCTCCGTCGCTGTCCACACGCGGTCTTCCTGCGGCCGAGCCGCGGCCTCTACTCGCAGTATTCCCGCGCCGTTTGGACGGCCGTGCGCGAGGTGGTGCCGACGGTCGAGCGGACGGGAATCGACGAGGGCTACCTCGAGTTCACGGACGTGCTGGAGGACTTCCGCCAGGCACGCGCCTTCGCGGAAGCGGTCCAGGTCGCTGTCAAAGGAGCGACGAGCCTCTCGTGCTCGCTCGGCGTCGGGACCTGCAAGGTCGTGGCGAAGGTGGCGAGCGACCGGCGCAAGCCGGGCGGGATCACCGTCGTCCGGCCCGGCCGTGAGGCGGCCTTTCTCGCTCCGTTCGCGGTACGGCTCCTGCCGGGCGTCGGCCCGCGTGCGGAAGAGCGGCTGCGAAGGGCCGGCATCGACACGATCGGGGGTCTCGCCGCCCTCGATGACGGCGACCTGGGCCGCGTCCTACCGGGGAAGGTCGGCCGGCTCCTGCGCGACCGCTCGCGGGGAATCGATCCACGGCCGCTCGAGCTCGAGAGCGAGACCGTCTCGATCGGCCACGAGGAGACGTTCGAGCGCGATGTCTCCGATCGCGCCCAGCTCCACGCGGAGCTTCGCCGGATGGCCGAGTCGGTCGCCGGCCAGCTCGACCGGGCAGGCCAGGTCGCGAGGACGGTCACGACTAAGGTGCGGTATCCGGACTTCTCGATCCGGAGCCGCTCGAGCACGATGCAGGTGGGATTCTCGGACGCGGAGCGGATCGGAGAGCTCGCCTGCGCGCTCCTCGATCGCGCGCTCGTCGGCCGGCCGGGCGCGCTGCGGCTCGTCGGCGTGAGCGTCTCGAACCTCGAAGCTCACCAGCAGCTGGTACTTGCCGCCGGCACCTAGGCCGGCTGGAAGGTCGCTGGCAAAGGAGGCCAGCGAGCGGAGCCGAGACAGTACGAAGAGTACGGGGAGGCGCCGCGAGCGCAGGATCCTGCCGCCAGCGAGGTTAGGCGCGTGCAGGCCGTGCCTTGCACGGCCGCAACGTGCCGTCCAGCGGGCCTAGGCGGCTTCGGCCGGGCGGTCTTCGAGGTGTTGGTGCGAAGGGCAGTACTCGCGCTCGGGAAGGGGCGTCCGCTGGCACGGCTTGCCCTTGCGAGTCGTCGCGCGACAACGGGCGACGCCGCCGTCGAACGCGCCGGCTTCGATCTGCGCCTCGATGAAGTCGACCGCTGCGCCGATCCCCTCGGTCACCGCCCACGCGACGTGGGCCTGGTGTGTGATCGGGAAATAGCGCCGGATGTCCTGGAAGAGCGTGCGGTCCGGATGGGCGAAATAGCGCGGATCCTTGGCGAGCCGCTCGACGCACTCCTCACAGGCGGCCAGGACGTCGCGCCGGTACTCGAGCTGCTTCTCCCCGTCGACGTACGGGTCGATCAGGTCCTTGATGGAGCGATAAATGGCTCTCGAATACTGATACATACGGGCGAAGATCCTGTCCTGTCCCTCTGGCATGCGAGCTTACAGCGGTGTTCTCTAAAACGCCTGCAAAATTCTGTTAACCGCAGATTAAGTCGACGCTTCCGCAACCCCCGAAGCCGCATCCTATCGCCGCTCCGGGTGTGTTACAAACTTCCCGCTCTCGCGTGCTACAAACTCGTAGATAGGAGGGTCTGACGAAACGCAGCGCTGTGCCGCCAGGCCGCGCTTCTCGTGCCGATCCTGCGTCCTCGGTCGCCCGCGTATTACCAATACGCGGGCTCCCTGCGTCCTTGCCTCGGGCATGAGCATCGCGCCCTGACGACGAGCGACGTTCCGCCAAACCCTCCTGCTAGTCGGCGACCTGGCGGACGTAGGCGGTGGGGAATCCCCGCGAGCGCGCGTTCGGCAGCGCACTGTCCGCCTGGTTCCGCGTGTCGTAGATGCCCGTGAAGGTGACGTAGTAGCCGGGCGTGAGGCTCGAGTAGTCGGACGAGTTGAGGACGCCGACCTGGGGAAGGCCGTTGTTGCGAGCCTTCTGGGCGGCGGCATCGGCCTGAGCGCGTCCCTCGCTCGTCGGCACGGACTTGAGGACGACCGTGTAGCCGTCCTTGCCGGCAGGCCAGGACACGTTCGACGAGCTCGTGGTCGTTCCGAAGGTCGTCGTGCTGAGCGTCGTCGTCGAGAACGTGGTCGTGCCGAAGGTGGTGGTGCCGAGAGTCGTCGTCGGCGGGTTGATCGTGATCGTGGGCGGCTGCGTGATGATCCCGACCGTGTCCGTCGTCGAGAGGCCGGTCGAGACCACGGGGATGGACGTCTTCGGGTTGCTGTCTTTGTCGCCGCGCGTCGCCGCGACGGCCACGATCGCACCCGAGACGAGGGCGACGAGGAGGAGCGCTGCGAGCGCCGCCCAGAGCCAGAAGTGTGACTCGCGCGTCCAGACCTCCGTCCGGCTCGCGTAGAGCGGCGGCAGCCGGCGGCCGCACTCGAGGCAGTACTCCTGATACGGGTCGTGCGGTGCGCCGCAGTTGGGGCAGAGGCCCGGTTGGGGCGGCGCGGGCGGGGGAGGAGGGCCCGCTTCGGGAGGAGGCGGTGGCGGCCCGAACGGCGGCGGAGGCGGGGCAGGCGGCTCGACCACTACGAATCCTCACCGGCCGACCAGCGGCGCATCATCGTCTGGTCGATCTCGTCCGTGTCGGCGCGGAAGTCGTCCGCGGCGACCGAGTTTCCGCAGGCCGGGCAGAAGTTCGTGTCCGCCGGAAGCGCGGCGCCGCAGTGCGAGCAGGCCGCCACGGGGCGAGCACCGGCTGCCGGCCGGCCGCAGTGCGAGCAGAAATGGGCCCCGGGGAGAAGCGGCGCTCCGCACTCGCAGAGCTGGACGGCCCGCGTGCCGCGCGGGACCGCTGCAGCCGCGACGAGGAGCCCCTCGAGCTCGTACATCCGCTCCTCGAGCGCAAGGACATCCGTGGCGCGCTCGATCAGGAGCTCCGGACGGAAGTGATCTCGCCGCACCATCTCGACCGTGAGGCCGCCGACGTCGCGGATCTCCGTCTCACGCCGCCGCTGCAGGAAACGCCGTTCCCGGCGCATCCGGCTCGGTGGGGGGACCGGCCTGAGCCGGTCCGCGCCCTCTGGCGCCGGCACCGGCTCCGCTCCGCCTGGATCCAACGGCGGGTCGTGTCGAGGTCGTCTGGCCCAGGGCATCCTGCCCGGCGAGTCTAAACCTAAAGACTGATGACCACGAGGCGCTCGTCCGTCATCTCGCGGACTGCGTAGTGCGGCCCTTCCTTCGTGTTGCCCGATGCCTTGACCCCGCCGTAGGGCATTTGGTCAGCACGGAAGGTGGGCGCCTCGTTCACCGTGACGCCGCCGAACTCGAGCGCAGCCGCCGCTGCCATCGCCGTCTTGACGCTCCCCGTGAAGATCCCGGCCTGGAGTCCGTACTCCGTTCCGTTCGCGAGCGCGAACGCTTCCTCGGGCGTGTCGTAGGCCGAGACCGTGCAAAGCGGGCCGAAGACCTCGAGGCACGAGACCTTCATGTCCGGGGTCACGTCGGCGAGCACGGTCGGCTGGAGCAGCCCGTCCACGGCCTCGCCGCCGGTCAGGACGGTCGCGCCCGCTGAACGCGCCTCCTCGATCCAGGCGAGGATCCGCTCCCGCGCGTCCTCGTCGATCACCGGCCCGACGTCGGTGTCGTCCTCGGCAGGATCGCCCACCTTGAGCGCCTCCACCTTGGGGACGAAGCGTGAGACGAAGTCGTCGTAGGCCTCGCGCCGGACGTAGATCCGCTGCACGGAGATGCAGCTCTGTCCGGCGAACGAGAACGCATTGGCGGCGAGCTTCGTGGCGGCCTCCTCGATGTCCGCATCCGCCTCGACGACGACCGGGGTCGCGTTCCCGAGCTCGAGATTGACACGCTTTTTGGCGGCGCGCTCGCGGATCTTCCAGCCCACCTCGGACGATCCGGTGAACGTGATCAGCCGCACGCGCTCGTCCTCCACGAGGACGTCACCGATCTCCGAGGAGGGGCCGACCAGGACGTTGAGCCAGCCCGGAGGAAGGCCTGCCTCGGTCTCGAGCTCGCCGAGCAGCAGCGCCGAGACCGGGGTCTGGCCGGCGGGCTTGAGCACGACGGCGCATCCGGCGGCGAGGGCGGGCGCGACCTTGTGCGCGACGAGGTTCAGCGGAAAGTTGAAGGGCGTGATCGCACCGATGATCCCGATCGGGACGCGCAGGGTGTACGCGAGCTTGCCCACGCCGGCCGGCGAGGCGTCCATCGGAACGATCTCACCTGCGAGCCGTCGGGCCTCGACCGCAGCCATCGTGAAGGTCGAGACCGCGCGCTCGGCCTCCACTCGGGCGGCCTTCATCGGCTTCCCGGCCTCGGCGGAGATGGTGCGCGCCACGTCTTCCTGGCGCTCCCGGAGGAGCGCCGCGACGCGGTCGAGGATGGCGGCGCGCTCATGGGCGGGTAGCGGCGCGCTCATCGCACGCTCGGCGGCGTCGAGCGCGCGGCGGGCATGCTCGGCGCCCGCGCGGGCAACGCGCGCCACGGGCTCGCCAGAGAAGGGGGAGCGAACCTCTTGCCACTCGCCGGTCTCGATCCACTCGCCGTCGAGCAGCAGCTTGTGCTCCTGTGCCGTCACCGCCATACGGCTATTGAACCACGCGCCAGCACGAGCCGCCTTGTACTGGACGGACGGGCGAGAAGCGTTCTTCCCGCCCGTCCGTCGATCTTCTATTGGGTATGGCCTTCGTTGATCCGCGCAAGCTTCGCTTGCTGCCTCTGGAGCTGCCTCCTCGTCGCGCTCGGGTTCAAGCGCACGGTTTCGGCGTTCCCCACCACCTGGAAGAAGGGCACGCCGTCCACGAGCTCGCCGTACTCGACGGCTCCGTTGGCGAAGTTCAGCCATGCGGTCATGAGCTCGCGGTCGAAGTGCTCCTCGGCGCTGCCCTCGTTCTGGGAGAGTGTGAGGACGTCGCGCGCCTTCGGAATCGTGGAGGCGTTTCGCTCCTCGTTGAACACCCGGCTCATGAAGCCGACGATCGCCAGGTAGCACTCCAGCTTCTCCGTCGGGAAGGCCCGCGGGTAGCCGGCGCGGTACTGGTTCTGCCAGAACCCGGCCGGCCGGAGCCTGCTCGCGTTGCCGGTGATGACGACGTTTGCCTGATCGGAGGCCGAGCCCGCGTCGTCGTCGAGCGCGGCGAAGACGATCTCGTAGAAGCAGGCGTCGGCAAACGCGTGCGTCTGCGTGTCAGTCACGTCGCGCGGATTGATCGTCGGGCTCGGATCTGGATCCGGGTTGAACAGCAGGTCGTTCAAGTACGTGGTGGTCACGTCCGGTGCGGGCGGGCCGTCGTTCCAGTCCCAGGACAGGGCGAGGTCGTCGCTGCCGGGGTCGGTCGAGCGTCCCGAGAATTCGACCGGATCGCCCGCATGTGCGATGACGGTCGGGACGCCGTTGACGAGCGTCACGCTGCTCTCGTCGATCACCGCGGTGGGTGCGACGTTCAAGACGGTCAGCGCGATCGTCTGGCACGTCGTCGTGTCGTCGTCCGATCCGCAGACGTTGGCCGTGAATGTGCCGTCGTCCCCGTAGACGTGCGAAATCGAGAACGTCAGCGTCGCGTCCGGCCGGTTGTTCTCGAGCGTGCCGCTGATGGGCTCGACTGGGCTGAAGCCGTCACCCCAGTCGATCGTCGCGGTCAAGGGGTCGAGCCAGCCCGGATCCGAGATCGTCCCGCTGACGGTGACGGCCGTGTTCTCGTCCACGGGGGAGTCGGAGGCCAGGCTGACGCTCGGCGCGACGTTGTTCACGGTCACGGTCGAGCTCGCAGTGGAGAAGGCTCCGTCCGAGTTCGTCACCTTGACGGCGACCGGGAAGACGCCGTCCTGTCCGACCGCGTCGAAGACCGGACTCACGCCCGTGGCGTCGTCGAAGTCGCCGTCTCCGTCGAGATCCCACTCGTAGGTGAGCGCAAGCCCGTCCGGGTCGGTCGAGGCGGAGGCGTCAAGGGTCACGTTCGTGCCCTCGTTCGTCGTGTAGGGGCCGCCGGCGCTCGCGACGGGCTGCTTGAAAGCGAGGCGCCAGAAGCCGCGCCCCTCGCTCCCGAGGTAGACGTTCACGGTCCCCGACGGCTCGTGGTCGAAGTACGCCCCGTGCGGCCGCGGCAGGTTGGGCTTGGCGCCCGCGCCGTTTGCCGGGTCGGTGACGAGGCTCCAGTTGGCGCCGCCGTCGAAGCTCATGAAGACGCCCGAGTCGGCGCCGCCGGCGACCAGGATGTTGCCGTTCTCCTGGGAGTAGGCGACGAGCATCGGCTGTGGATACGAGTTCGAGTTGCGAAACACGCCGTTCCCGCCCATGAGCGCGGTCAGCTCCGCATCCGGATCCCAGTTGGCGCCACCGTCAGTGGAGAAGATCATCCGCGGCGCGCCCGAGAACGGCTGCGAGGCATACATGCGGTTCGGGTTGGTCGGATCGACGCCGAAGATGCCGACGCCGCCCGTGATGCCGTCGTTGTTGTCGATCCGGGTCCAGGTTCCGCCGGTGCCTGCGGCGCTCCAGATCTGGTCGCCGCCGGTCCCGTCGCACTGGCCGGTCTCGAGGAAGAAGGTCGTGTTCCCCCCGGTGGTCGCCGACTGGATCCCGCAGAGACCGCCGGGCGCACCCGTTCCGAGCGCGTTCCAGACGATCGGGCTTGCGGTGATGTCGGTCGTGAAGAAGACCCCTGATGAAGTGATGAGTGCGACGTTGTTGCCGCCGAACTCGCCGATCCGGCTCGAAAGGCCTACGAACGAGGGGATGTTCCCCGCCGGATACGTGTTGATCTGGGCCGGTCCCGAGAAGCCGTCGCCGGCAAGCTCGAGCCGGTTGAAGCGGCCGGTGCCGAAGCAGCACGTCGTGGCGAGGACGCCGTAGGCGCCCGCCTCGACGTCGAACGTGTCGCAGCACCTCGGGTTCGTCCAGGTCGGCGGGTTCGCGCCGGCATTCGTGGTCGAGAAGGTGCCCGTGTCCTGAGCTCCCCCGTAGAGGATCTCGTTCGCGTCGCCGCCCTGGTTCTTGCCGGAAACGCCGTAGAGCCAGAGGCCGTGGAGACCTACATTCGACCTCGTCCAGTTGGGGTTCTGGCAGTCAGAGCCGGTGTCGGTGTTCCGGTGCATGCCGCCGTCGGAGGAGAAAACCCGCGGGCACGCGTCGTTGGAAGCCTGGGTATCGAACTCGATGTCGCCCCCGTCGTCATGGGCTCCGACGGAACGGGTGAACGGCCCAGCCCAGCCCGCCGGCGGAGAGCCGGGCGGCGGATTCGGGACGGGGTTCAAGCCGGCGGGACAACGTGGGGAGCCGCCGGTGTCGGGGCTCGGGCGAGTGGCAGGTGTCGTGCAGCCGCCGCGATAGAGGCTGACGTCGGCGTACCAGAGGTCGAAGAGGTTGTTGCCGCCGGAGTCGGAGCGCTGGTTCGTCGCAACGAAGGGGATGCGGCCCTGCGGCCCCTGGATGTCCGGGGTGCCGCGGTTCGCCCAGTTCGCCCCGCCGGCGTTGTCGGCATTGTCCGTCTCGTAGTAGTTGTTGTCCGAGGCAGAGACGAGGAGCACATACGACTCGTCGGGGGAGGCCGCAATCGAGCAGCGCCCGCCCGGGAGGCCGGTTCCCAGCGTCCAGTTCGTGCCGCCGTCCGTCGAACGGGCGTGGCCGAAGTCGCCGCAGGCATCGATGACCCCGCCGGACTGGGCGACGACGTCGAAGACGTTGCCAACCGACCCAGGCGCGGCAGGATCGACGAAGCTCCACGTCGACCCGGAGTCGTTCGAGATGGCAAGGCCACAGTTCGTCCCGATGTAGACGTTCTGCGAGGCGCCGGGCTCGATCGCGATGCCCCAGGCTGCCGGCCGCGTCGCCGCGTTCGTGGCTGAGCAGGTGAAGCTCCCGGGCGGATTCGCGGTCGCCGGGTGAGTCCAGGTCGCCCCTCCGTCAGAGCTCACCTCGATCCCGGAGATCGACGTCAACTTTCCGTCGTAGCCAGAGGTCGCGTAGACCTTGTTCGTGTTGCTGGGGTCGACCGCGGCGTCCCAGGCCCGCATCTGGAGGAAGGCGTTGAGGCGAGACCACGTCGAGCCGCCGTCCGTCGACTTGAACAGGCCGCCCTTCTCGCTCGCCGCGTAGAAGATCTGGTTGTTCCCCGCCACGGAGCCGATGCCGTTCACGCGACCGCCGGTCGCGGCGTCGGCGTCGCTGTTCGACGACACGTCTGGGTTTATGTCCGTGATTGCGCCGACTGCGGCCGGAGCGGTGAATGCGGCCAGCGCGAGCGTAAGGACCAGCGCGAACCCAAGAGTGTGAAGCGGGCGGAACATGGCGACCTCCTTTAGCGAAACACAACGAGGCGCAGATCCCCCCGCGGCCCGAGTATCCGCCTCCGGGTCCCGAAGTTCAAGGGCTCGCTACGGCGAGCTGAAGTCGGCGGTGCATGCAGGACCGACGAAGGTGGCACGCGCGCTTGGAGCCCACCCGGCTTCGTGCTGCGTGAGCACGATCCACGTGTGGATCGCCTGGCCGCTCAAGCCGGTCCAGACGAGCGATCGAGCGTCGGGGGAGACCTTGCGGACGAGCTCGAACTTTCTCGGATCGCGCTCCTCGGGAAGGATCGTCACGGCCACACGCTGCGAGTCGCCCGGCTCGGCGGCGGGGACCCACCGGAGCCGTGCGACTCCCTTCCCCTCGCGGCACTCGGTCGCAGCGCGGAGCGCTCTGGCGGCGAGGGATCCGCCCGCGGGCAGGACCTTCGCGCCCGCCGGCAGGGCGTTGTTGGTGCCCTCGGTGGCGGTCGGCGGCGCGACGGTGACGGTGACCGTCTCGGTCGTGACGGTCGTCTGGGTGTTGACGGTCGTCTCGGCGGCGAGGGTGGTCGTCCCCGGCCCCTCCGTCGTCCCGCCGGACGACTTCTTGCCGCAACCCGCCGCGAAGAGGGCGAGGGCGAGAACGGCTGCGAGGAGGGCGAGCGCTCGAGTCACTGTTTTCGTCGGACTGCTTTCGACAGACCAATGTTCCCACTGACTAGTGTGCGCCTTCAAATGGCATCCGGAGTCGAGAAGGTCGGGGTCGTGGGCCTTGGGACCATGGGGGCGGGCATCGCGCAGGTCTGCGTCCAGGCCGGAGTCGAGACCGTCGGGAGGGAGGTAAGCGCCGAGCTCGGGGAGCAGGCCCGCGAGCGGATCGCACACTTTCTCGGTCGCGGGGTCGAGAAGGGCCGCTTGACTGCGGAGGAGCGCGATGCGGCGCTCGCGCGCTTCTCGGCGACCACGGAGCTCGCGGATCTCGCCGGGTGCGACCTCGTGATCGAGGCGATCGTCGAGGACCTGGAGGCGAAAAGGGAGATCTTTGCCGAGCTCGACCGGCTCCTGCCCGCGCGGGCCGTCCTGGCGACGAACACCTCGGCCCTGCCGGTGCACGAGATCGCGGCGGCGACCGAGCACCGCGACCGGGTCGTCGGCATGCACTTCTTCAACCCTGCGCCGGTGCTGCCCCTGGTCGAGGTGGTGCGGACGGACGCCTCCTCGGACGAGGCCGTCGAGACGGCGTTCGCTTTCGCGGAGCAAATCGGAAAGCGGCCGATCCGTTGCGGCGACACACCGGGGTTCGTCGTCAACCGCATCCTCATTCCGCTCCTGAACGACTGCGTGCGCGTCCTCGACGAAGCGGGGGTGACCCCGGAGGACATGGACACAGCGCTGACCGCAGGGCTCAACTGGCCGATCGGGCCGTGCGCGCTCATCGACCTCATCGGGATCGACGTGCACGTGCACGCGTCGGAGGCACTGCACGACGCGCTCGGCGAGGAGCGAATGCTGCCCCCGCCGCGCCTCGTCGAGATGCGGACCGCAGGAAAGCTCGGCCGCAAGAGCGGCGAGGGCTTCTTCCGCTACGACGCCTAGGAGATCCGTGACCAGGCGGAGCCCGCCCCGTCCGGTCGGGCTCCTAACATCAGAGTTCGGTGACGACATGTGCCGTTTGCCGGAGACACCTCCTGGCGGGAGAGAGCTTCCGCTACTGGCGTGCGCGCCAGGAAGGGCCGGGCGGCCGAATCGTCTGCCTGCTCTGCGAGCGCGAAGCCGCGCAGGAGGGGTGGTCGAAGAGCAGCGACCCGCTCGGGCACGAGAACGCCGTCGGACTGCGTAACTCGGTTCGACGCGTCGCTTGAGCTAGGAGGGATTGGCGGAACGTCGCTCGGCACAGCGCTGCGTTTCGTCAAGGCCTCCTACTAAGCCGCGAGGCGCGGGCCGAACCGGCACCAGCCGGCTTCCGGGTGCCTGTGCGCGACGTCGGCCCAGATCGAGTCCGCTTCGGCCTGCGAGAGGAGGTCGAGGTCGATCGCATGCCGTGTCGCCGCCACCGCGGCGAGGATGTGGTGTCGGTAGACGCGCTCTCCGCCCGGGGAGCGGACCGACGCGACCGCGAGCGTCTCGAGGCGCGCTGCGAGCAGACGGACGGTGCGGTCGTGGCTGTGATCTCGATCCATAAAGGTGGGCTCGGAAGCGGCGGATCCTAGTACGGCGCCTGGACGCACACTCCTTCCCGGCGCGCGCCCATATTCTCCTTACAAATCGATCAAGAAAGGCTCACGGCCCGAGACCATAGTTGCGCTCACCAAAACGCAATGCGGCTGCTGCTCCTCCTTTCCATCTTGTGCCTGCTCGTGGCCGCCTCGGCCGATTCTGCGGCCGCCACCCTCGAGCGGACGACCGGCGGGGTCTACCTCGAGTTCCAGCGCGGCGCAGGGGTCGCGAAGGTCAGATTCCGGGGAAACTTCTTCGGCCGCGTCGTCCAAGGCCGGATCGTCGCCACCAGGAACGTGAACCTGAACGGCTGTGAGTCGCGCGAGCAGGTCAACGAGACGCTCGTAGCCTGCAGCGGCGACGACCTCACTTTCCGAACGCTGGTCGGGACGCGCTGGCGGTTGCGTCTCAACGGCCGCGGTATCGGCGCCACGGGCTTTGTGCGCGGCTGCATGACGCTGAACGCTCGTGATTCCGGATCGACCGGGGTTTTCAAGATCGGCAGCAACGGAGCGCTGCGAGCTTGGCCGCGGGAGGCCCAGTCGTTCAAGCTCGGTCTCGGGTGCTGACCGGCAGGCGCGGCGGCCGACCGGCGTCTTTGCAAGGATACGGCCACGTGACTCGCGCTCAGGGCCACTCCATCCTCGTCGTCGAGGATGAGCCGAGCATCGCGTCCTTCGTCGCCATGTATCTCGAGAAGGCGGGCTACGCCGTGCGCACGGCCGAAACGGGGACAGACGCGATCGAGCAGGCGGATGCCGAAACTCCCGCGCTCATCGTCCTCGACCTGATGCTGCCCGATCTCGACGGGATCGAGGTCTGCCGCCGCCTCCGCCAGCGCTCGGATGTCCCGATTCTCATGCTCACGGCGCGGGACGACGACATCGACAAGATCATCGGCCTCGAGGTGGGAGCCGACGACTACCTGACGAAGCCTTTCAATCCGGGGGAGCTCGTTGCGCGGGTCAAGTCGGTGCTCCGGCGCGCGAACCCGCAACGTCGCGAGCTCGAAAGCGCCTCGCTCGAGCACGGTGATCTGCGGATCGACGCCGGGCGGCGCGAAGTGACCGTTGCCGGGGAGGAGATACAGCTCGCACCGAAGGAATTCGACCTGCTCTGGGAGCTCCTCGACCATCGCGG
>JBDTRS010000058.1:0-12898 GCA_039931575.1 Gaiellaceae bacterium | reverse complement strand
CGCTTCCGCTCGATCCTGGCTGCGCCGTGGAGGGTCGTCCGCCGCGAGAAGAACGTCCGGCGCTTCCTGATCGCCAATGCGGCCTGGGAGGCGGCGTTCGCGGGCATCAGGACGTTCGTCGTCCTCTACATCATCGACGGGCTCGACCAGACGCTCTACATCTCCGCCACCGTGCTCGCGGTCGTGGCGGTCGGGTACATGGCCGCGGCGCTCGTGGCAGGTCGCTTGGGGGACGAGTTCGGCGTCGGGAACGTGATGCTGGGCGCATCCGTGGTCTACGGCTGCGGTCTCCTGATCGGCGGCTTCGCCCATCAGTGGCACTGGTGGTTCTACGGTCTCATCGCGCCGGTCGCGATGGCGGGGGGCACGGTCATGACGCTCGCGTGGGCGCTTCTCTTCAAGGTCATGCCGACGACGGACCGGGGGACGATCACTGGGCTCGCCACGACGACCAAGGGCATCGGTCTCCTGATCGGCCCGCTGGCGGTCGGCGGCGCCATCGACATCTTCCACCGCTACTTCGAGTCGACGGACGGCTACGGCGCGCTCTGGCCCGTGGTGGCAATCCCGGTGCTGGCCGTCATCCCCCTCGTTGCGCTCCTCGCGGAGGCGGAGGCCAGAGGCCGGCCTGCTAGAGACAGGGAGACGCGTCCGGCCTGATGAGCCCGAAGCCCCAGACCTTGTCCCGGAAGACGTAGAAGACGCTTGTCACCCGCTTGTCCGGGATCAGGAGCGCGTCGTAGAAGGTGCAGCGGCGCTTGTCCAGGGAGCCGTAGAAGCCCGAGACGTCGGAGGCACTCGCGCCGAGGAAGAGGCCCTCGGGAGTCTTCCAGCCGGTCGGGCGCCAGACGGTGAAAACGTGCGCCACGCGGTTTCGCACGAAGACGACGCCGGTCCCCTGGGGCTCGAACGGGCGGTAGTTGAAGTACCACGTGGGGTCGGCGCACGAACGGCAGACCCCGTGGCGTCGCCCCCAGGTCGCGAGCACGTTCTCCTTCGTCATCCCGAGCGTGACGCCCCCCAAGGATTTCCCCGGGACGAACTGGCCGGTGCGCGGCGGCGCGCCGGAGGCCGGCGCGGCGAGCGCGAGGGCGAACGCGAGAGCGAGCGCCGCTAACGAGCTAAGAGCGCGGGGCCCCATGAGGCGAGGGGGGAGATGTCGCCGTCGCGGCCGTTCAGGTTCCGGTATCCGAGGGCGTGCTCGGCCTGCAGCATCTTGTGGATCTGGGTCGTGCCCTCGTAGATGATCGGGGCGCGGGCATTGCGGAAGTAGCGCTCGATCCCGTACTCGGCCGAGTACCCGTAGGCGCCGTGCACCTGGATGGCGAGGTGAGCTGCGCGGAAGGCCGATTCGGTCGCGTGCCACTTGGCCAGGCTGGTCTCGCGCGTGTTCCGGACGCCCTTATCCTTGAGCCAGGCGGCCTGCATGACAAGGAGCTTGGACGTCTCGTAGCCGAGCACCATGTCGGCGATCATGTCTTGGACGAACTGGTAGTTGCCGATCGGCTTCCCGAAGGTCCGGCGCTCCCGCGCGTACTCGACCGAGCGCTCGAGGCAGGCCCGGATGACTCCGCAGGCTCCGGCGGCGACGGTGAAGCGGCCCTGGTCGAGCCCGTACATGGCGATCTCGAAGCCCTGGCCCTCCTCGCCGACGAGGTTCTCGGCCGGCACCCGGACGTTCTCGAAGAAGAGCTCGCCGGTGGAGCCGGCCCAGATGCCGAGCTTGTGCTCGGTGTCCACGGTCGTGACGCCCGGCCACTGGCGCTCGACGATAAAGGCGGAGATCCCTTTGTGTTTCGCGTCCGGATCGGTTTTCGCGAAGACGAGCGCGTGGTCGGCGACGCTCGCGTACGAGATCCAGTTCTTCTGCCCGTTGAGGACGTACGAGTCGCCCTGACGGTGTGCATTCGTGAGCATCGCCGCGACGTCGGACCCGGCTGCGGGCTCTGTGAGGCCGAAACAGGCGAGCTTCTCCCCGCGTGCCTGCGGTGCCAGGTAACGCGCCTTCTGCTCCTCGTTCGCGTAGCGGAGGAGCGCCAGGGAATTGAGGCCGACGTGAACCGAGATCAGGGTGCGGAAGGCGGCCTCGCCGCGCTCGATCTCCTCGCAGATCAGGGCCTCGGAGACGAAATCGAGGCCGGCTCCCCCGTACTCCTCCGGAATGACGATGCCGAGCAGGCCGAGCTCGGCCATGCCCTCGATCGCCTCCATGTCGAGGTGATGGTTGATGTCGTTCTCGATCGCATTCGGCAGCACGCGCTCTTCGACGAACTGCCGCACGGTCGCCTGCACCTCGCGCTGCTCGGGAGTCAGCTCGAAATCCACGGCATTAGTCTAAGTACCCAGTGGGCCTCGCCGCGCTTCTGCAGGCCGTCGCCGCGCTCGCCGCGGGTGGCGGCCAGTCACCGCCGCCGTCCTCCGGGCTCGCAGCGCTTTCCCCCCGCCAGAAAGCGGCACTCGTCGTCGTGTCGGGACTTCCCGCTCCGCGAGGCGTCGCCGGCGTCATCGTCCAGGAGTGGAGCCGGCACGCGAGGCGGCCCCAGGGTGCGCTCGTCTTTGCAGACCAAGAGGGCGGAAGCGCGAGCACGTTCGACGAGCTGCCGCCTGGCAGTGCGGCTTCGGCGATCGGGAGCAGGCGGGAGGCATTTCTCGCCGGCCGCTCGACCGGGCGGGCCCTCCGCAAGGCAGGCGTCGACGTCGACCTCGCGCCGGTTCTCGACCTGCGTGGCGGTCCTCTGGGCTCGCGCCATTACTCCAACCCCCTCTTCGGCACCGCCTTCGCGCGTGGTCTCGCGGCAGGAGGCATTGCCGCCTGCGTCAAGCACTTCCCAGGGCTCGGGACGGCGCCCATCTCGACGGACGAGTCGCCGCAGGTCCACGCGCGCGCTCGTCCGACGGATCTGGCGGCGTTTCGGCAAGCGGTTCGCGCCGGTGTCCCGTGCGTGATGGTGGGCCATGCCTTCTACCGTCGGCTGGGAGTACGGCGCGCGTCCTTCAGCCGGGCGGGTTACCGCCTGTTGCGCCGGCAGGGGTTCGACGGCGTTGCGATCACCGACTCGATTTCCGTCTTCGGCAGCGACTGGGCAGTCCGGACGGCGCGACTCGCGGTGAAGGCAGGCGCCGATCTCGTGCTCCTCACGAGCGGCCGAGACGCACGCCGGGTCGTGCGTGCCCTTGTCCCGCTCGCCCGCCGTGGGCTTCTCGACGAGCACGTCGAGCGGGTGCTCGAATTCCGCCGGTTGCTCGGATTACGGCCTCTGCCTTGAGTCGCGCGCCCGGAAGTGCTTTCCTCGATCTGTGAGGCGGATACTTCTGGCCGGAGCGCTGCTCGCCATCGCCTTTTCCGTCTGGGCGCCCGCCGCCGGCGCGGTGCTGACCGCGACGCAAATCAGGATCGGTGACCAC
This sequence comes from Gaiellaceae bacterium, assembly GCA_039931575.1. Classification (GTDB taxonomy): domain Bacteria; phylum Actinomycetota; class Thermoleophilia; order Gaiellales; family Gaiellaceae; genus DATEOR01. The sequence continues at coordinate 9,493 of JBDTRS010000058.1, read as the reverse complement.
CCTGCGTTCGTCCGCGTGGTCGTCGACTTCACCGGGGGCGCGCTGCGAAGGTCGTATCTCGAGGCGAGGGACGTGACCCCGAGCGACGGCCGCGCGAGCGTGCGGGTGACGCGTGCCGGCGTCCAGACGCGAGCGGCGCGGAAACAGGCAGAGGGCGTGCTAGCCGGAGTCGTGCAACTTTCCGGAGCGGTGGCTCCGCGAATGACGGTGGCGGAGGGGCAATTCAAATACCTCGAGTACTTCGTCCTGCACTCTCCCGAGCGGCTGGTCATCAATCTCTGGAAGGCAGCTCCGCCCTCTCCCGCGGCCGAGTTCCGGACCGCGCCCCAGGGCGGCTGCCTGACGCTCGACCGCTTCGCGCTCGCTCCCGGTCGAGTCACGGCTGGAGGAAGCGAGCGCGACCTCTTCGAGCACATGTTCCAGGCTGCTCTCCGCAACCGGAACGGAAAGCTTCTCCGCTCTCGCTCGGTCACCGCCTCGGGGGGCCGCTGGAGCACCACGCTTCGTTACACCGTCACCCAAGAGCAGGCGGGCACGCTCGAGGCGGTCGACTTCTCCGAGCAGGACGGCGCGCTCATCTGCATCGTGCAGGTCCGCGTAGCGCTCGAACCGGCTCCTTAGAGCTCCGGCCGGCTTCCCTTCGGTTGGTAGACTCGGCCCTTCCTCGATGCGTGCGGAAGCCGGAGTCGGTGCGGCCCGAAGGGGTCAGCCGTCCCGTGGTCGGCGGGATCCGCTTGCGCTGGTCCAGCGGAGCTGGAAGGTCCTCCTCGCAGTCGGAGGCCTCCTCGTGCTGGCGATCTTCGCGCTCGGCTTCGCCTATGCAGGCTCCGCCGACCGGATCGCCGACGGCGTCACGGTCTCGGGCGTCGACGTGGGCGGTCTCAGCGCCGCCGAGGCCGAGCAGAAGCTCTCGGCCAGGGCGCGCGCTCTAGCCTCGCAGCCCGTCGTCTTCACGGGTGCGGGCAGGAGATGGTCGATCGCGCCGGCTCAGCTTGCGGTGAGAGTGGACTGGGGTGCCGCGGCCGCAAGCGCCCTCGATCGTGGGGACGGAGCCGTCCCGCTTCGCGGTCTCGAGCGTCTTCGCCTCCGGCTCCTCGGGGCTGACGTCCCCCCGCCTGCTCGCGCCGATCAGCTCGCCCTCGAGCGCCAGTTGCGCGCGATCGCCAAGCAGGTTGACGTCGCGGGCCGGGAAGCGGCGATCGTCCTTCGAAACCGGGAGCCCGTCGTCGTCCCGGGAGAGGCGGGCCGGCGCCTCGACCGTGCAGCCGGTGCAACGACGATCCTCGGCGCGCTTGCGGCCCTCGAGCGTTCGGGCCCCGTAGAGCTCCCGATCAGGGTGCAGCCGCCGAAGGTCGGGCGGGACGCGCTCGCTCCCGTCGCGGCGCAGGTTCGGACGGCGCTCTCGGCGCCCGTTCACTTCGTCTACAAGGGTGTCCACCTGTCCATCTCGCCGAACCGGATCGCCCGGTTCCTCCAGCTACCTGAAGACGGCTCGCGCGAGCTTGCGATCGGAGGCCCGCACGCGAAGCTCTACTTCGCGAATCTCGGCCGCGCAGTCTGGCGCGCGCCGCGCGAGGTGGACTTCAACGTGGACGAGAACGGCGCGGCCGACCTCGTCCGCTCGAAGGAAGGGCGGAAGCTCGACACCGAGGCTTCAGGGAAGGCGCTCCTGGGCGCCGCCCTCTCGACGACCAACCGCGAGGCCCGGCTCGTTGTCATCCCCGCCAAGCCGAAGCTCTCGACAGAGCGCGCCAAGTCGCTCGGAATCGTCGGTCTCGTCGGCGGCTACACGACGTACTACGGCGGCGATGCGAACCGGATCCACAACGTCCAGCTCGTCTCCCGCCTCATCGACCGGCACCTGATCGCTCCGCACTCGACGTTCTCGTTCAACAAGACGACCGGTGAGCGGAATGCCGCGCAGGGCTTCCTCGAAGCTCCGGTCATCATCAACGGGGAGCTCAAGACGGGCCTCGGGGGCGGGGTCTGCCAGGTCTCGACGACGGTCTTCAACGCGGCCTTCGAGGCGGGGCTTTCGATCACGTCGCGCAGGAATCATGCGCTCTATATCGACCACTATCCGCTCGGCCGCGACGCGACCGTCAACTACCCCGACATCGACCTGACCTTCCAGAACGACTCCGACAACTGGATCCTCGTGCGCACGCTCGTCGGCTCGTCGTCTCTGACGGTGCGCCTGTACGGGACGCCGCTCCACCGCCGCGTCGAGACGCAGGCGACCCCGCTCAAGGTGACGGGCAAGCCGCCGGTGAAGCGCATACTCGACCCTGGCCTCTTCCGCGGCGAGCAGGTCGTCGAGGAGTCCGGCCAGCCGTCCCGCTCGACCTCCGTGCGCAGGATCGTCTACGACCGCAAGGGAAACGTGCTCTACGACACCGTGTGGTACTCGAGCTACGTCGCCGAGCCGAAGGTCGTCAGGGTCGGGACGAAGGGCGCGCCCGCCGCCTCGACCACGACGAAGCAGACGACCACCTCGACTTCGACGCGGCCGGGGACCACCACCGGAACGACGACGGGCGGCTAGCCACCCTCCACCACGGCGATACCTTCCGCAAGCCAGACCGGCATGCGGGTAGGACGAAGCGTCGTCGCATCGACGCAGGCGTGCGCCGTCCAGCCTTCGGCGACGGTCACCGCCGGCTCGCCCGGCCGCTCGACGAGGTACTCGAAGCGAAACCTCGCTCCCCGCAGGTCGGTGACGCGCGTGTGGATGCGCAAGTCGTCGTCGAATCCACAGGGCGCGAGGTAGCGGACGTGCGCCTCGATTGTGAGCGCCTCCACGCCCTGCTCGATCAAGCCCCTGTAGCCACCCGGGAATTGCGCCAGGTAGCTCACTCGCGCGACCTCGAACCAGTTCAGGTAGACGGCGTTGTTCGCGATCCCCTGCGCATCCGTCTCGCTGAAGCGGACGCGCAGGTCGACCGAGAAGCGGAAGTCATCCATCGGGCGGGAACTTTCTCAGCCACCTCGGTGTCGAAGCAAACGACATCAAGGAGGAAACGATGAAGAAGCTGCTCGCACTTATCCCGCTCACTGTTCTCCTCGCGCTCGTCGCGGGCGCGTGCAGCTCGGGCGGGGGAGGATCGGATCAGAGCGCTGGCGCAGGGGGAGGAGGCACGGCTCCCGGCTCGGTCACAGCGCGAGACAAGGGCGTGGTGTCGTCCGGCGGCAGCGTCGGCGCCGATGAGGTGCTCGGCACCCCAGCCAGCGCCTCCCTGCCCGAGATGGGGCCGCAGATCGTCCAGAACGCGTCCATACGGCTCTCGGTCAGCCGGGGCCGCTTCGACGGCAAGGTGGACGAGGCGCGCTCGGTCGCCGCGTCGCTCGGCGGGTTCGTCGTCAGCTCGAGCGCGTCGCAGGGAAGCGACCGGCGGCTCGTTCGCGGCACCCTCGTGCTGAGGGTCCCGGCACGGAGCTACGCCGACGCGATGCAACGTCTGCGGCGGCTCGGCAAAGTGGAGGCGCTCGACGAGAGCGGCCAGGACGTCTCGCAGGAGTTCGTGGACCTGCGCGCCCGCGTGCGGCAGCTCCGGGCAGTCGAGAGCCAGCTCCTCGAGCTGCTTGGCCGTGCCAATGACGTTCCGGCGGCGCTTGCCGTCCAGTCGCAGCTCGCGCAGGTTCAGCTCGATCTCGAGCAGGCGCGCGGGCGGCTGCAGTTCCTGGACGACCAGGTCTCCTTCGCGACGATCTCGCTCACGCTCCACGAGCTCGGCGTCGGACCGGCAAGGGACGGCGGCGGGTTCGGGATCGTGGATGCCTGGGCGAAGGCCGGCGCCGGGTTCGTCGCCGTCATCGGCTGGATCTTCGTGGGCCTCGCAGTCGCTTCGCCCGTGCTCGTGCTCCTCGTTCTCGGCCTGCTGGTGGGCCGAAGGCTACGGAGGCGGCTGGCACAGGCTTAGCGGACCAGCGCCTGCGGGTAAGGTCCGTCGGAAACCAGAGGGAGGGATCCGATGGCGAACAGCAAGAAACCAAACGACGGCGGCATGGTCGGGCGCCTCGCCGGGCGTGGCGAGGAAGCAGTCACGCGCCTCGTCGAGGAGCTCGGCAAGAACCCGCGTGTCACGGACGCGCTCGACAAAGCAATGTCTGCGAAGGGCAAGATCGACCAGAGCGCGCGGGGAGCGCTGGCCCAGGTCGGCCTCGCGGCCGCCGACGAGCTCAAGGAGCTGCGCGAGCAGATCGAGCGGCTCGAGCGCCGGCTCGCGAAGGTCGAGACGGGCGGCGCGGCCAGGGGCTCGAAGCCCGCGGCGTCCAAGCGGACGGCCAAGAAGTCCGAGACGAAGAAGACGCCGACCGCGAAGAAGAGCACGACCGTGAAGAAGGACGCCGAGAAGGCACCGTCGCCGGCTCCGGGACGCGCGATCGGCGGCGGCTCGGGGCGCGGCTCCAGCGCAGGCTAGGAGCAGGACCTAAGGGACGCGGATCCGGAGCGCGCGGGGGACGATCTCGAAGGTCGCCGGCGTCGTTCCGGGCTGCTCGCCGTCGAGCTCGATCGGGAGCGGCGTGACGGAGTCCACGCGCACGCTCTTCCCTGAGAGCTCCTCGGCCTTCGGATGCGGAAGGTGCGTCCCGCGGTAGATCTTCGGCAGCGTGCGGACGAGGTCGGCCTTCGTGATGTCGCCAATCAAGAGCACGTCGAAGAGGCCGTCGTCCGGCTTGGCCGCGGGCGTCATGTGCATCCCGCCGGCAAACCATTCGCAGTTGGCCACGATGACGTCGAGCATGCTGCCCTCTCGCTGCTCGCCGTCGACCGCGACGGATACCTCCGTGTTCTGCCAGCGCGCGAACACGGCCAGCGTCGCCCACAGGAACGACGCCTTTCCCCCGAGCGCCTTCGAGGTGGAGTTCGCCCGCCTGGCGACCGCGCCGCTCATGCCCGCGCTTGCGATGTTGGCGAAGTAGCCGTGGGCGGGGGATCCGTCCCAGGCCCGGTACGAGACTCGGCCGGCGTCGATCTCGCGCGCGTGGCCGTCCCGAACGATCGCGATCGCGTCGTCGATCTTGCGCGGGATTCCAAAGGTGCGGACGAAATCGGTGCCTGTGCCCCGGGGAATGACGGCGAGCTCGACCTCGTGTCCGACGCCCGCGCCGAGGAGCCCGTTGACCGCCTCGTTGACCGTCCCATCTCCCCCGACGGCGACGATCAGCCGCGCCCCCGCGCCGGCGGCTTGCTCGGCCAACCGGACGATCCCGCCGGGGCGGTCGCTGAAGAGAGTCTCGCCTTCGATCCCGGCTGCTGCGGCGCGGTGGGCGATCTCCGGCCACTGGCGGAGCGTGGAGCCGTTGGCCGACGCCGGGTTGACGAGGAAGACGACCCCGCCTTCCGGCACGGGGCTAGTGCTCCGCCGTGATCGTGCCGAGGGCGAGCTCCGTCATGTCGTCCACGGCCGCCTTCATCTCCTCGTCGGAGATGCGGACGAACTCACCTTTCACGACGACGTCGCTCACGGTCAGGAGGCAGCCGGCCTTGAACTTGCGAAGCGCGCCGAGCGTGAAGAGGACGGCCGCCTCCATCTCGACGGCGAGAATACCCCGGTCGGACCAGCGTTGCGCCCTGTCCGGATCGGGGTCGTAGAAGATGTCGCTCGAGACGATCGGGCCGACGCGGACGGGTTTCCCTAGCTCCTTGGCCGCGTGCACGGCCCCGTGGACGAGGTCCCAGTCCGCTGTTGGAGTGTGCGCCTCGCCGCCGAGGTAGTGGATCGCGGTCGAGTCCTGGGGGATCGCGGAGATCGCCACGATCAGGTCGCCGAGCTTGAGGTCCGGTTGGAGGCCGCCGCAAGTGCCGATCCGCAAGATGCGCTTGACGCCGAGCTGCGCGAGCTCCTCGAAGACGATCGCCGCCGAGGGGCAGCCCATCCCGGTCGCCTGGACGGAGACCGGCTTCCCGTTGAAAGTCCCCGTGTACCCGTACATCGCCCGCTCGTGGTTTTTCTGCTCGACGTTCTCGAGGAAGTTCTCCGCGATGTACTTGGCGCGCAGAGGGTCGCCAGGAACGAGGCAGGCCTCGGCGTAGTCGCCGGGCTCGGCGCGAATGTGGATTGGCATGCGCGGTATCGTCCCCGGGAATGGCGCGCCTGGTCAAGCGGCCGCCGCTCGAGCAGATCCTCGACTTCTGCGCTGAGGACCCGATCGAGCGCGTCTTCCTCGAGGATGTCGCCCGCCGCGGACTCGGCCGCGTCGCAGCCCTCCGCGAGGACGATCGCCTCGTGGCGGTCTGCCATCTCGGTGCGAACCTCGTTCCCTCCGGGGAGGGGGCGGCGGCGTTCGCGGCCCTGGCGACACGCTCCAGGCCGCGGATGCTTATCGGCGAGGAGCGGGCCGTGGGAGACCTCTGGGAGGCTGCTCGCGCAAACCTTCCACCCGTGCGCGAGGATCGTCCGGGCCAGCCCGTCTACACGCTCGAGGTGAGCCCGCCGGCCGGCGAGACCGCCCTTCGCGAAGCGAATCTCGGAGACCTCGACCTCCTCGTCCGCACCTCGGCGGCCGCCTTCCTCGAAGAGGTCGGAATCGACGCCTACGCTCGCGACCCGGCCCTCTTCGAGTGGCGGACGCGCACACAGATCGACGAAGGGCGAAGCTGGCTCTGGGAGCAGGACGGCAAGGTGCTCTTCAAGGCCGAGGCGTCCGCCTGGACCGAGCACGCCGTGCAACTGCAGCAGGTCTGGGTCGATCCCGACCTCCGCGGTCAGGGCTATGCCAAGCGCGGCCTCGCCGATCTCTGCCGCCTGCTCCTCGAACGCAGCCCGGCGGTCTGTCTCTTCGTTCGGCCCGAGAACGAGCCCGCCATCCGGCTCTACGACTCGATCGGGATGCGCCGGGTGGGGACGTACCGCTCGCTCATCTTTGCGTAGCGACCCAGCGCATTTCCTCAACACCAATCGAGTGATCGAGGCGGAGGTCCCTTCGCGCCGATCAACGAGCCATCTTGCGGCGGATCGGCGTTACTGCGGCGATGCTCATCCCCCTTGCGCTCTTGAGCGGCTGCTCGGGCGAGGGGAGTGCTCTCGCGCACAGTTGCACGGCGACCGACCAGCGCTTCATCCAGACGGCGTCGGTGGACGTCACCGCGCTCGGAGTCCTAACGACCGACTACCGAAGCGGCGAGGCGGACGCCGAGGACGTTGCGCAGCAGGCGTTCGACGCCGCCAAACGAGTTAGGCGCGTGAAGCCGGAAGACCCCTCGCTCAAGACCGCCCAGAAGTACCTCGACGCCATGTTCCAGGAATACGCCGAGGCGGTGACACTGCAGGCGGAGGGAGGCGACTCCGGCGAGCGGATGTATCGGGCGTACGGGCTGGCCAACTTCGCGCACGACGTGCTCGCTCAGGCCCAGCCTGCGCTCTCCCGCCAAGGTTGCGATGTCGGACCCCTGCTCTGAGTCGGCGAAACACGCCCTAACATTGGTGCGTGGACACGCCTGCGCTTCGCGCGCGGATCGAAGAGCACATCCGTCGGCACGATCTGATTCCGCCGGGCGGGGACGTTGTCTGCCTCGTGTCGGGTGGGCCGGACTCGACCTGCCTCTGGCATGTGCTTGGGGCCCTCGGCTACCGCGCCGGCGCGCTCCACGTCAACCATAAGCTCCGCGGCGCGGAGTCCGAGGACGATGCGGGCTTCTGCCGCGAGGAGCTCGGCGCCGAGGTCGTGGACGCTCCGGCTGGAAGCGGCGGGAGCGAGGCGGAGCTCCGGGAGCTCCGCTACTCCTTCGCCGCCGACCGGCTCCGCGCGACCGGCCATACCGCGTCCGACCAGGTGGAGACGGTCCTCTACCGCCTTGCTTCGAGCGGGACGACGGCCGGAATCCGCGTCCGTCGCGAAGACGGGGTCGTCCGCCCGCTCCTGACGGTCTGGCGTGAGGAGACCGAGGCCTACTGCCGCGCCGAGGGGCTCGGCTTTCGGCACGACTCCACGAACGACGGCACGCTCAGAGGGCTCATCCGGCGTGAGATCGTCCCGGCTCTCCGGGCGCTGCACCCGAGTGCGGAAAAGAACGTGCTCCGGGCGGCGGAGACGGAGAGAGCCCTTCCTAGGAGGACCGAGAGAGCGCTGTTAGAGTTGCTCGGCTCGCAGGCAGGAACGAAGCGAGTAGACCTGGGTGACGGCCGCGTGGGTGTAAGGGAATACGAGAGCGTCTGGCTCGAGCGAGCGCCCGTCCGTCTCGACGGGCCTGTCCGCTGGGGCCCATGGCGCCTGCAGCCGCGGAGATCCGGCCTCTGGGTGCGGTCCTGGCGTGCCGGAGACAGGCTCGCATCGCGGGGCAAGAAGGTTCAGGACCTGTTTGTGGACGCCAAGGTTCCGCGCTCCGAGCGAGAGGCCTGGCCTCTGGTGGTGCGCGGAGACGAGGTTGTGGTCGTGCCGGGAATCGCAGCCGCCCCGGGTTGGGAAGACGCCGTCGGCGAGGAGCGCGAGTGAACCAGGTCAACGAGCTCGCCTCGGCTGTCAGCGAGATCCTCATCGACGAGGAAGCGCTCCAGAGCCGGGTCACCGAGTTGGGCGCGTCGATCAGCGACGACTACAGGGACCGCGACCTGCTCCTCATCGGCGTGCTCAAGGGCGCAATCTTCTTCATGGCCGATCTGATGCGCTCGATCGACATCCAGTGCGAGGTCGATTTCATGGCGATCTCGAGCTACGGGGCCGGTGTCGATTCCTCCGGAGTCGTCCGGATCCTCAAGGATCTGGACGTTTCGATCGAAGGTAGGAATGTGCTCGTCGTCGAAGACATCATCGACTCCGGTTTGACGCTCTCCTACCTCCTCCGAAACCTCGAGGCTCGCGAGCCCGCGTCCCTCGACGTGTGCGCGCTCCTGACCAAGCCGGACCGCCGCCAAAACGACGTGGTCTGCCGTTACGTCGGCTTCGAGATCCCCAACCGCTTCGTGATCGGCTACGGCCTCGACTTCGCCGAGCGGTACCGGAATCTCCCGTACGTCGGGGTCTTGCGCGACGAGCTCGTGGCGCAGGCAGAGGAAAGCGTCTGAGCATCCGGCACAGCTCGGGTAACGAATACCCGGACTGCTACCGTTAACTCACACAGAGGATCCTTTTGAGCCGTTTCTTTCGTAGCGCACTCTTCCCCCTAATCGTCATCGTCCTGCTGGTCTACCTGGCCTCGCAGACGCTGCTGCCAAGCCGGTCCAACGACACGCAGAAGATGACGTACAGCCAGCTCATCTCGCTGGTGGGTGACAACCCGCGCGCGATCGAGAGCATCGTCTTCGCTCCCAAGGGCCGCCAGATCCAGGCCACCTTGACGAGCGGCAAGAAGGTCAAGGTCAACTACCCGACCGACCAGTCGCAGATCCTGTTCCAGGAGGAGCTGCAGCGCCAGGATGTGCCGTTCGACTCCAAAGGCACCGGGTCCTCGGCGCTCTGGTCGATCGTCACCTACGCGCTGCCTTTCCTCATCTTCCTCGGCTTCTGGATCTTCCTGATGAACCAGGTGCAGGGCGGCGGCTCGAAGGTCATG
>JBDTRS010000057.1:0-12944 GCA_039931575.1 Gaiellaceae bacterium | reverse complement strand
CGTCTCCATCTACGACCGCGGCGAGGCCGAGGGCACCTACTACATCGCGATGGAGGTGATCGAGGGCCGCAGCCTCAAAGAGCTGATCATGACGCGCGGGCCGCTCCCGATCGCCCAGGCGCTCGCGTATACGCACGAGATCTTGGAGGCGCTGCGGTTCGCGCACCGGCACGGGATCATCCACCGCGACATCAAGCCGCACAACATCCTGATCGGCGAGCGCCTCAAGGTGACCGATTTCGGGATCGCCCGCGCCGGCGCCTCGCAGATGACCGAGGCCGGCTCGATCATGGGTACGGCTCAGTACCTCTCCCCCGAGCAAGCCCGCGGAGCCCCCGTGACCGCCTCCTCCGACCTCTATTCGGCCGGGATCGTGCTCTACGAAATGCTGACCGGCAAGGTGCCGTTCACCGGCGACTCCGCGATCGAGATCGCCATGAAGCACCTGAACGAGGCTCCGAAGCCGCCCTCGAAGATCCGCCCCGAGATCCCCGAAGAGCTCGACCAGGTCGTCCTGCGGGCGCTCGCGAAGAACCCGGAGGACCGCTACCAGAGCGCCGAGGAGTTCTCGGAGGATCTCCACCGCGTCGAAGCCGGTCTTCCCCTCGCGCCGGAGACCTCTGAGGCGGCGACCGCACTCCTGACCGGGTTGACGGTCCCCCTCGCCGGCGACGGAGGCTCGACCCAGGTTCTCTCCGAGACGGCCGCCACCCAGCGGGTGCCGGCGCCGCCGCAGGCCCCGCGCCGCCCGCCGCCGTACACGCCGGGGTACTACGAGGAACCGCCGCCGCAGCGCCGCCGCTGGCTGCCCTGGCTCGTCGTGGCGCTCCTGCTCGGCGCCGCGGCAGTCGCCGGGTGGTACGTGTTCTCCCAGATTCAGGATCAGCTCGCCGCCAACGAGCCCGTCGCCGTGCCCAACGTGCTCGGCCTCATCGAGCAGAACGCCGTCAAGCTGATCGAGAAGGCCGGCCTCGACCCGAACGTTGAGCGCGCCGCCAACCCGGATGTCGAGAAGGGCCGCGTCATGAGCCAGAACCCCGACGCCGGCACGCGTGTCCAGAAGGGAGACCGCGTCACGCTCCTCGTCTCGACCGGGCCGCCGAAGACGGCCGTTCCCAATGTTGTCGGAATGGACTACGCCGATGCCGTCCAGGCGCTCGACGACGTCAACCTCACCGCGAAGAAGAGGGAGGTCTTCTCCGCCAGGCCGGCCGGCCAGGTCGTCGCCCAGAACCCGAAAGCCGGCGAGCAGGTGATCGAGGGCACCGAGGTCGTCCTCAAGGTCTCGAAGGGGAAGAAGACGACGGCGGTCCCGAACGTCATCGGCATGTCGGAGGCGGACGCCCGCGCGACGCTCGAGCAAGCCGGCTTCGAGGTGCAGACGCTCGAGGCACCGTCGAGCGACACTCCGCAGGGCGTCGTCTTCGACCAGAGCCCCGACTCGGGCACCGACGCGCCCAACGGCTCGACGGTGACGATCACCGTCTCGAGCGGACCGAACACGACGACGGTGCCAAACGTCGTGGGCCAGCAGAAAGAGACCGCGCAGTCGAACCTCGAGGACGCCGGCTTCGAGGTGAAGGTCGTCAACGTCGCCGTCTCCGACCCCGCCCAGGACAACGTCGTCCAAGATCAGGACCCCCAGGGTGGAAGCCAAGCCGAGCCTGGGACCAAGGTCACGATCTTCGTCGGGAAGTTCGCCTAATTCCGAGGGTTCGCGTAGCGGTGATCATGGGCGGACGCTCCAGCGAGCACGAGATCTCGCTCGCGTCCGCGCGTTCCGTGATCGCAGGCCTCGATCCCGAGCGCTACGACGTCCGCTCGATCGAGATCGGCCAGGACGGGCGCTGGCAATTGCCGCGCGCGGTCGAGCAGGCCGAGATCGGAGCGGGCGCAAGCCTTCCCGTTCCCTCGACGAACGGGGAGCAGGCGCTCGGCGACCTCGACGTGGTCTTTCCCGTCCTGCACGGGCCCTTCGGCGAGGACGGGACGGTGCAGGGCTTCCTCGAGCTTGCCGATATCGCCTACGTCGGCGCAGGCGTGGCCGCGTCCGCGCTCTGTATGGACAAGGACCTCTTCAAGGCGGTCATGCGCGACAAGGGCGTGCCCGTCGTCAGGAGCGTGACGGTCCTCGAGCGCCACCGCGACCGGGTTGAGAACCCCTTCGGCTTGCCGGTGGTCGTCAAGCCCGCCCGGCTCGGCTCGAGCGTCGGGATCTCGGTCGCCCAGTCACCTGACGAGCTCGCGCAGGCAATCGACCTCGCCTTCGAGCACGACGAGAAGATCCTGCTCGAGGAGCACGTCCGCGGGACCGAGGTCGAGTGCAGCGTGCTCGGAAACGAGGAGCCGATCGCGTCCATACCCGGCGAGATCGTCCCACTCGTCTCGGACTGGTACGACTTCGCGGCCAAGTACAACGAGGGCGGCATGGAGCTCGTGATCCCGCCTCGCCTCGACGACCGCACCATCGCCCGTGTCCAGGAGCTCGCCGTCGCCGCCTTCGTGGCGAGCGACTGCGAGGGGATGGCCCGAGTCGACTTCTTCGTGCGCGAGGACGGCGAGGTGCTCGTCAACGAGCTGAACACGATTCCAGGCTTCACCGCGACGAGCGTCTACGCCAAGCTCTTCGAGGCGTCGGGCATCCCGTACGCGGAGCTGCTCGACCGGCTCGTCGAGCTGGCGCTCGAGCGGCGCGACCGGCGTGCCCGCCTGCGCTACTAACCGGCCTTAGCCGCTCTGGGGCGGGGATCGCAAAGGAGGCAAGCGAGCAGTGCCGAGACATACGCGCTGAACGCGCGTCCAGAATCACGGTGGCTGCGAGCGCAGCATCCTGCCGCGAGCGTCGCCCGCGGAGCGGCTAGGACTTCGCGCGCACTTCGTTGATGTGCGCGCGGCCGTTCAGGTCGGTGATCCAGACCAGGTAGTAGCGGTAGCTTCCGCCCTGCAGGTCGAAGGTGGTCGACTGCTCGATGGTCTGCTCGTCCGAGATCGTCTTGAAGCCACCCGTGGCGCTGTCCGATCCCTTGATCTCGGCGGTGAACCCGGGCGTGTCGCTCGTGACGGTGAGCTCCGAGAGCTCGACCGGCCTACTCGTCCCGAGGACGATGCCGACGCCGGGCTTGGAGAAGCTGCTGTAGCGCTCCGTCGTCCAGAATGTCGCCTGATCGCGATCCGCCGCGAGCGGGACGGCCTCCGGATGCTCCCGTGAATCGCCGTCCGGGTCGTAGTCGCTCACGGCCGCGAGCCGGACCGAGGAGGCACCCGAGCCGGTCAGGCTCTTGGTGCCGCCGCCGGCGACGAGGAGCGCGAGGACGAGCGCGAGAGTTCCGATCGCGAGGAGGACGACCACCAGCGGAAGGGGAAGACCATGTCGGCGAGATGGCCGCCGCTCCCGGCCTTCAGCCAGCGGCCCCAGCGGAGGCGGGAGCGGGGGCGCCGCGGCAGGTTCGGTCATCTGCGTCGCTCCGTTCAGCCCCGCGTGGGCGACCGCCTCGTCGGCGATCGCGGCTTCGAGAGCCGCCATCATCGCCTCGGTCGAGGAAAACCTGTCCTGCGGGCGCTTCGCCAGCGCGCGTCCCACGATCGCGTCGAGCCGGGGGGTGACGTCAGGCCGGTGCTCGCGCACACTCGGCACGGGCTCCTGCAGGTGTTTCATAGCGACAGCCATGAACGAGTCCCCTGTGAACGGCGGCCGGCCGGCGAGGAGCTCGTAGAGGACGATCCCGAGGGAGTACTGGTCGGAGCGCTCGTCCACCGGCCGCCCGCTCGCCTGCTCGGGAGCGATGTACTCGCTCGTCCCGAGCAGGGCTCCGGTCTCGGTCAGGCCCTCGGTCGACTCGAGGGAGCGTGCGATCCCGAAGTCGGTCACCTTCGCCGCGCCCTCCTCGTCGATGAGGATGTTGTGGGGCTTTACATCGCGGTGCACGACACCGTGCTCGTGGGCGAATGCCAGGCCCCGCGCGACCTGATGCGTGATCGCGAGCGCCTGGGGGACGGCCAGCGGGCCTTCGCGGTCGACCAGGGCCTTCAGAGTGTCCCCGGACACGTGCTCGAACACGATGAACTCGCGCCCGTCGAACTCGCCCCGGTCGATGACCGTCACGATGTTGGGGTGGTTAAGGCGAGCGATGGCGCGCGCCTCCCGCTCGAATCGCTCGACGTACTCAGGGTCGTCGGAGAAGTGCTCGTGGAGCACCTTGACCGCCACCGCGCGCTCGAGCACGGCGTCGCGCGCCCGGTAGACGCTCGACATCCCTCCGGTGCCGACGAGCTCCTGCAGCTCGTAGCGGCCTGCGATGAGCTGGCCGATCATGTGCCGTCCGAGATGATGCCCGCTTCGACCGGGCCTTACGCTGAAGCTTCCTCGAGCGCCTCTTCCCAGGCGCCGAGGGCCTCGTCGAGCTCGCCGTCTCCGATCACCAGCGGGACGAGCACGCGGATGCAATTGCCGTGAAGCCCGGCCTTGAGGATCAGGAGCCCGCGCCGCGCGGCTTCTTCGACGACCGCGGTCGCCAGGTCGCCGGCAGGGTTGCCGTTCCGCCGCAGCTCGATCGCGAGCATCGCGCCGAGCCCCCGCACGTCCGTCACGAGGTCGAAGCGTTCGCGCCAGCCCTCCATGCGGGCCCGGATCGTCTCGCCGATCTCTACGGCGCGCTCCGCGAGCCTGTCCTCGGCGATCGTGTCGAGCACAGCGTGGGCGGCCGCGATCGCGACGGGGTTGCCAACGTACGTCCCGCCGACCGCGCTGTCGCCGGGGGCATCCATAATCGCGGCTCTGCCGATCACGCCCGAGAGCGGAATGCCGGCCGCAATCGACTTTGCGATCGTCATCAGGTCCGGCTCGACGCCGAAATGCTCCATCGCGAAGACCCGGCCGGTGCGGCAAAAGCCGGTTTGCACCTCGTCGGCGACAAGGACGATGCCGTGCTCGTCGCAGATCCGGCGGAGCCCCTGGACGAACTCCTGCGAGGGGACAATGAACCCACTCTCCCCCTGCACCGGCTCGAAGATGATCGCGGCGACGTCCTCGGCGGCGACGCGAGTCCTGAACGCATTCTCGAGCTCGCCGAGATCGTCGAAGGGCACGCGGTAGACCTCGGGCGCGAACGGCCCCAGACCGGCCTTGTAGGGATGCGTCTTCGACGTGAGGCTGAGCGCGAGCAAGGTCCGCCCGTGGAAGGCACCGTCGAACGCGATCACCGCAGGCCTCTTCGTGTACGAGCGCGCGAACTTGATCGCGTTCTCGACCGCCTCTGCGCCGGCGTTGAAGAAGGCCGCGCGCACTTCGCCGCTGATCGGCACGAGTTCCACCAGGCGCTCGGCGAGCGCGACGTAGTTCTCGTACGGGACGATCGTGAAATCGGTGTGCGAGAAGCGCTCGATCTGCTCTTTCACCGCCTCGACGACGCGCGGATTGGAATGGCCCACGTTGAGACAGCCGACCCCACCCGTGAAGTCGACGAACGTGTTGCCGTCGACGTCGGTGATCGTCGCGCCGTGTGCCTCCTCGATCACGATCGGGAGGTAGATCGAAAGCGGCTCCGCGATCACTCGCGCCTTGCGCTCGAGGATCTCGCGGCTCCGGGGCCCCGGGATCTCGGTCTTGAGGTCGATCGCTCTGGTCGTGGCCACGAACGCGGAGCTTATACATTGCAGCCCAGGCTCATGGTCCTCTCCGATCGCACTATCCGGCGCCTCCTCGAAGAGGGGCGCATCGGCATCGATCCTTACGACGAGGGGCTCTTGCAGCCCTCGAGCGTGGACGTCCGCGTCGACCGGCTCTTTCGCGTTTTCCGCAACTCGCGCTACCCGTACATCGACGTCAAGGAGCCCATGGAGGACCTGACCGAGCTGGTCGAGGTGGGGGACGTGGACCAGCCGTTCATCCTCCATCCGGGCGAGTTCGTGCTCGGCTCGACCCTCGAGCGGATCACGCTGCCCGACGACCTCGTCGCGCGGCTCGAAGGGAAGAGCTCCCTCGGGCGCCTCGGCCTCCTGATCCACTCGACGGCGGGCTTCATCGACCCCGGCTGGGACGGCCATGTGACGCTCGAGCTCTCGAACGTCGCCAACCTCCCGATTACGATCTACGTCGGGATGAAAATCGGGCAGATCTCGTTCGTGCAGCTCACGGAGCCCGCCGAGCATCCGTACGGCGCCGCGCTCCTCGGCTCCAAGTACCAGGGCCAGGCGGGACCGACGGCGAGCCGTTATTGGAAAAACTTCGAATGATCCTGGTGGTCGGCGGAACCGGGTTTGTCGGACCGCACGTCGTTCACGCTCTCCGCACCGAGGAGCACCCGGTTCGCGTGCTCGCGCGCCGGCCCGAGAAGCAGGAGCGACTGCGGGCCTGGGGGTGCGAGGTCGTCCAGGGGGACGTGACCGATCCGGACAGCCTGCGCCGCGCCGCCGAAGGCACCGACACCGTCGTCCACCTCGTGGCACTGCCGCCCTTCGCCGACCCGAAGGCGACACGGCGCGTGATGGAGCAGGGCACGCGCGACCTCGTCGCGGCCGCCAAGGAAGCGGGCGTGAAGCGCTTCGTCCTCATGAGCGCCCTCGGCACGAGTGAGCGCAGCAAGGACATCGCCCCCTACTACCACGCGAAGTGGGAGGAAGAGCGCGAGGTGCAAGACTCTGGGATCGCCCACACGATCTTCCGGCCGAGCTTCATCTTCGGCCGCGACGGAGGCATGCTGCCCGGCCTCGTCAACCTGGTGCGCTGGTCTCCCGTGGTTCCCGTGGTCGGGACGAAGAGGCTGCAGCCGATCTGGGTGGAGGACGTCGCCGCCTACTTCGCAAGGTCGCTCTCCTCAGCCGCAAAGAGCGGGACCTTTGAGCTGGGCGGCCCCGACGTCGTCACCTTCGCCGAGCTGAACGAGCGCCTTCGCCGCGCGCTCGGGAAGCACCGGGCCTCGTTCCAGATGCCCCCGGCGCTGCTGAAGGCGGGCGCGCGCCTCGGCTCGCTCCTCCCGCCGCTTCGCGGCGCACGTGCGGGCGTCGAGATGCTCGAGTTCGAGGACAACGTCACGGATATCGGCCCGGCGGTGGAGGCGTTCGGGGTCAAACCGATCTCGCTCGACGAGCAGATCCGGCGGGCGCTCGCACCCTGAGGCGCGCCGCTACTGCTGCAGCGAATCTCGGCCCGGCCCGCCGAGGAGCCTGTCCCTGCCGGGTCCGCCGAAGAGAGAGTCCGATCCTGAGCCGCCGCAGATGAGGTCGTTCCCGCCGCGCCCGTGCACGACGTCGTTCCCCCCGAGTGCGGCAATGATGTCGCGGTGGTTCGTGCCCCTGAGCGTGTTCGCTCGCTGGGTGCCCACGATCGTCGCCACGAGACCCGCGCATTTGGCCCGCGCAACCACCGTCGGGTCGCGCGCGAGGTCGTCGTTCGTGTTCTCGCCGGCGCGCGAGATCGTCGCCTTGTTGACGATGTTGGCCGGGGCGGATCCCTTGACGTCGACCTTGAGCGTGATGGCCGGATAGGAGGCCCCGGCGGGCAGCGCGTTGCTTCGCGTGCATTTGAGAGTCGAGAGCGTGCAGTGCCACCCAGTGCCTGAGAGGGACCTCGGCTTGAGCGCGCCCGGCGGCTTCTCCGTAACCGTGACGAGACCGGTGCTCGGCGCGTTGCCGACGTTCGTCGCGACGATCTTGTAGATCCGGCCGATGTCGCCCTGGGTGAAGGTCTGGGTGTGTGACTTGGTCAGGGTCATGTCCGGGCCGTTGACCGTCACCGTGCTCTGGGCCGTCGTCACCGGCCACGGGCGCCCGTCGCGCGTGCTGCCCCCCGTGAACGTGACGTGGTTCGTCACCGGCCCGCTGCCAAGGCTCGTAGAGCAAGTGAACGTCCACGTCTCGCCGAGTTGGATGATCGGCGGGTCCGTGATGGTCGTGTCGCCACTGACGTAGTTGATGTCCGAGCACGCGTCGTCCGAGATGACTGGGCCGACGACGCCGGGGGTCGGATTGCTCAGCTCCCCGACCGGATCCGGCGGGCTGTCGTTCTCGACCGTGTATGTGTACGTCACCGCGAAGGGAGCCGCGCCCGGGCCGGGATCGTCCGGCGTGACCGTGAGCGTGACGTGAGGGCGCGAGATGACGAGGGGCCTGCCCAGAGCTCCAACCTGGGCGGAAAGCGGATCGGGGTCGGAGGAGTGCCAGACACCGGTCAACGTGACCCAGACGAAGCCCCTGAAGACTCCAGGATTGAAGTCGACCGTGTGCTGCAGGGCGGGGAAGGTCTTCGTCTGCCCCGCGAGGAGATCGAAGCCCGTCGCGGACACAACCTCGTCCCCCGTGGATCCATCGGGATTCGGAAAGGCTAGGGTCACGGTCGCGTCGGTGACATCGCATGCGTTGTCGTCGACGTTTCCGATCGTCGGGGCGACCGTGAGCACGTCTCCGTTTCGCTTGACCGTGTTCAGCCCGCTCATGTCCATCGCCAAGGAATGGTCGGCCGCGCAGGCGGGCGGGCTGACGTGGCCCGGGGCCAGCGTCGCGGTCATGCCGAACAACACCATCGCGAGGACGGGCGCGCCGGCCTTCGCCAATCGCTTCTGGCCTCGGAGCATCAGCAGAAAATACTCTGTCGCAGTCGGTTAACCAACCAGGGCGCCCCTAAGGACGCCCTGGAAGAAACAGTAGATCGCCTGAATTTGGCAGGGGCGCCGGGTGTTGCTCGAGTCCCCCACGCTGGCTAGGCGATTCCCCGTAGGTCCTGGGGACGCGCCCCTACCTGCGACTACCTCCACTGCCCGAAGAATCGTTACTCAAGATCGGACCACCTCCTTTCCGTGGTGGACCGATAATAACGATCCGCTGAGGACGACTAGCCCTTAGAGGGCACTAGGTGACCTTCACCTTGACGAGACCGTCCTCGACGAAGACCTCGAAGGTCTCGACCGGGAGGTACGCGGGGAGTGACAGTGGTCGCCCTGTGCGTACGTCGAAGCGAGAGCCGTGGCGCGGGCAGATCGCAACGCCTTCGTCAGGATCGAAGTCCCCTTCGGCGAGCGGCCCATCGTCGTGCGAGCAGCGATCCTCGATCGCGTAGTACTCGCCGTCCAGGTTGTAGACACCGATCGCGAGCTCGCCCGCGCGGACGATCTTCACCTCTCCGGGCGGGAGTTCCTCGACCGGGCCGACGGTGAGTTCAGCCACAGGTTGCTACTTCAGCTCGAGGTCCTGCGCCAAGCCGGCCCACTCCGCCGGGAGTGGCGTGCCCTTGCCCTTGTGCAGCGCGAGCTTGAGGACGCCGAGGCCGAGCAGGGCGCACTTGAGGCGCACCGGGGTCAGGGGGATGCCGACCTCGTCGAGGAGCTCGTCACGCGACATCTCCGCGACCTCGGCAGCGGTCCGACCCTTCACCATCTCCATCAGCATCGAGGTCGACGCCTGGCTGATTGCACAGCCGCGGCCGCGGAACTTCACGTCCTCGATCTTGTCGCCGTCGAAGGTGACGAAGATCGAGACCTCGTCGCCGCAAAGCGGGTTCTGGCCCTCGGCCTCGGCGTCGGCGTCGTCGATCACCCCGTGGCCGCGGGGATTCTTGTAGTGATCGAGGATGACCTCGCGATAAAGCTCATCAAACTCGGTCACGTCCCTGGCCGCCTCCCGCTGTGGCCCGGCGAAGCCGGGCTTCGCTGGAGGCTGACCCAGCTGGCGGCAAGATGCAGCACTCGCCAGCGGCGCCCCAGGAACGTGACCAGGGTCATGAGAACACCTTACGTGCCTTCTCGACGCCGACAACGAGCCGGTCGATCTCCTCGGGCACCGTGTAGACATAGAAGCTGGCGCGCGTCGTCGCCGTGACGCCTAGCTTCGCCATCAGCGGCTGGTTGCAGTGGTGGCCGGCACGAACCGCGACGCCTTCCCAATCGAGGACCTGGGCGACATCGTGTGGGTGAGCGCCCCCGATCTCGAAGGAGACGATGCCTGCACGCCGGTCGGCGGGCGGGCCGAAGACGCGAACGCCGTCGACCTCCTCGAGCCGGGGAATCGCGTACTCGGTCAGCTCGCGCTCGTGGCGCTCGACCGCCTCGAGACCGACGGCCTCGAGGTAGTCGATCGCCGCCCGCCGCCCGACGGCCTCGGCAATCGGGCCCGTTCCCGCCTCGAACTTGTGCGGAAGCTCGTTCCAGGTCGTCCGCTCGACCGTGACTTTGCGGATCATGTGGCCGCCGAGCTCGAACGGCGCCATCTGCTCCAGGTGCTCGGCCCTTCCCCACAGGACGCCGATCCCGGTGGGCCCGCACATCTTGTGACCCGTGAACGCGTAGAAGTCGGCTCCGAGCGCCTGCACGTCCACGGCGCGGTGGGGGACCGCCTGGGCCCCGTCGACGACGACGATCGCGCCCTGGTCGTGCCCCCAAGCGATCAGCCGCTCGATCGGATTGATCGTGCCGAGCGAGTTGGAGACGTGCGTGCAAGCGAGCACCTTGACGTTGCCCCGCGCGGCGAGGCGCTCGAGCTCGTCCAGTTGCAGCTCGCCCTGGTCGTCGACCGGGATAACGGCGAAGTCGGCGCCCGTGCGCCCGGCGATGAACTGCCAGGGGACGAAGTTCGAGTGGTGCTCCATCTCGGTGACCACGACCACGTCGCCGGGGCCGAGGTTGTCGAGACCCCAGCCGTACGCGACCGCGTTCAGGGCCGCGGTGACGTTGTGCGTGAAGACGATCTCGCGCGTGGACTCGGCGTTCACGAACGCGCGCACCTTCTCGCGCGCGCCCTCGTAAGCCTCGGTTGCCCGCTCGCCAAGGTCGTAGACCCCGCGGTGGATGTTTGCGTACGAGGTCTCGTAGAAGTGCGACATCGCGTCGAGGACGGCGCGCGGCTTCTGCGCGGACGCGGCCGTGTCGAGGTAGGCAAGCGGATGGTCGTGGGCCACCTGCTCGAAGATGGGGAAGTCGGCGCGGAGCCTGCGCGCGTCCAGCTTCGGCTTCGCCGTTACGGCCATAGCCTCATGGTAGCGGCGGCCCGGCGGAGGACTATTCGGGGATGCGGGCTTCGAGCGCGCTCTGGAGCGCGTCCCGGACCGGGGCGAACTCGATCCGGTCGAAGATCTCTTGGTAGAAGCCGCGCACGATCAGGCGCTCGGCCTCGCCGCGGGAGAGCCCGCGTGCCATGCAGTAGAAGAGCTCGTCGCGGTCGACCTGGCTCACGGTCGCCCCATGGGTGCAGCGGACGTCGTTCGCCTTGATCTCGAGTCCGGGAATCGAGTCGGCATGCGCCTGGTCGGAGAGAAGCAGGTTGCGGTTCTCCTGGTAGGCGTTGGTCTTTTGCGCGTCCTCGGCGACCCGGATCATTCCGCGCCAGACCGCAGTCGCCCGGTCGCGAAGCGCGCCCTTGAAGGCGAAGTCCGAGGTGGTCGAGGGCGCAAGGTGCTCCTGGAGGGTGTCGTAGTCGAGGTGCTGGTCGCCGTCCGCGAAATAGGCGCCCGTGACGCGCGAGGTCGCGCCCTGGCCGGCGAGGTCGTTCACGATCCGCACCTTCCCCTTCTTCGACCCGAAGCCGCCGGCGACCCAGTCGAGCTCGGCGTCCCGCCCGACCTGAGCGCGGTGCGAGGCGAAATGCCAGGTCTCCGGAGACAAGCTCTGGATGGACACGTACTCGACCTTGGAGCCCTGCTCGGCGAAGAGCTCGGTGACCGCGTTCGAGTAGCCCGCGAGGTCCTCCGACTCGGAGAGGTACTCCTCGATGAGGCTGAGCCGGCTGCCTTCCTCGGCGACGACGAGCAAGCGCCAGAAGAGCGAGCCGCCGGCGACCGAGTTCACGATCCGGACGTAGAGCGGCTTCTCGAGCTCGACCCCGCGCGGGACGCGCACGAGCAGGCCGTGCTTCCAGGCGGCCGCGTTGTGGGCGGCGAACTTCTCGTCAGCTCCGACGAGCGTTCCGAGCCTCGGGTCGTCCTCAAGCGGCTCGAAGACGATCCCCTCCGGCGCGCGCTCGATCTCGATTCCGCCCTCGCTCACGTGGGCGATCGCAGCAGCGTCGATGTCGAGCATGCCGTGCGCGCGCTCGACGCCCGTCGCTCCGTTCGCCGTGAACTCCTCAGGGTCGAAGCCCTTGAGGTCTGTGAAGCGCCAGTGCTCGTCAGTCGTCGATGGAAGAGGGAGCGCCCGGAAGCGCTCGAGCGCCGCTGACTTAGCCGACACTGCCCTCCATCTGGAGCTGGATCAGCCGGTTCATCTCGACCGCGTACTCGAGCGGAAGCTCCTTGGTGATCGGCTCGACGAAGCCCGAGACGATCATCGCGGCGGCCTCATGCTCGGGGATCCCGCGGCTCATCAGGTAGAAGAGCTGCTCCTCGCCGATCTTCGACACGGTGGCCTCGTGCCCGATGTCGACCTTGTTCTCGTCGATTCGGATGTACGGATACGTGTCCGAGCGGGAGTCCTCGTCGAGGATGAGCGCGTCGCAGACGACCTTCGACTTCGAGCCGTGGGCGCCCTTCGCCACCTCGAGAAGACCGCGGTAGCTTGCGCGCCCGCCGTCCTTGGAGATCGACTTGGACGTGATCACGGACGTCGTGTTCGGCGCGATGTGGACGCACTTGCCGCCCGCATCCTGGTGCTGTCCCTTGCCCGCGAAGGCAATCGAGAGCACCTCGCCGTGCGCGCCCTCGCCCATGAGCCAGATGGCCGGGTACTTCATCGTCAGCTTGGAGCCGAGGTTTCCGTCCACCCACTCCATCGTCGCGTTCTCGTACGCGACGGCGCGCTTCGTGACGAGGTTGTAGACGTTCTGCGACCAGTTCTGGATCGTCGTGTAGCGGCAGCGCCCGCCGGGCTTGACGACGATCTCGACGACGGCCGAGTGCAGCGAGTCGGTCGTGTAGATCGGAGCCGTGCAGCCCTCGACGTAGTGCACGTAGGCGCCCTCGTCGACGATGATGAGCGTGCGCTCGAACTGGCCCATGTTCTCCGCGTTGATGCGGAAGTAGGCCTGCA
>JBDTRS010000056.1:0-13250 GCA_039931575.1 Gaiellaceae bacterium | reverse complement strand
ACACCGGCCGCTGCCCGGTCGGGATCACGACACAGGATCCCGAGCTGCGCAAGCGCCTCGTCGTCGACGAGGCGGCGGGGCGCGTCTACAACCTGCTGACGGCGATGACGATGGAGCTCCAGATGCTCGCCCGCGCCTGCGGGAAGACGAACGTCCACTCGCTCGAGCCGGAGGACCTCGCCGCGCTGACGGTCGAGGCCGCCGCGATGGCCAAGGTTCCGCTGGCCGGCACCGACTGGATCCCCGGCGTCAGCGAGGAGCGGACGCTCGCGAAGATCGAGCGCATGCTCGAGAAGCACCTCGAGTTCCCCGTCGACTACTTGCCGGAGTCGAGCGAGGACATGGCCGGAGCGGCGGATTAGATGGCGACCAGAGGCGAGCCCGAGAAGATCAAGGACATCGACTCCGAGTACCTGTCGGGCAAGCGTCAGGCCTACCAGGAGGACCTCGCCGAGCTGGACGACGTCGATCTCGTCGCCGCGACGCCCGGAGAGGACATCAACTGGCTCGAGGACGTCGAGCTCTTGGAGGAAGAGGGCACGCCCGCGGTCTTCGACCGCTACTCCAACTCCTTCATCCGCATCTACTTCAAGATCCCGAAGGGGCGCGAGAACGAGATTGCGCGCAAGGTGCTCGTCATGCACCTGCAGTCGGGCAACTCCTACGGGATCCAGCTGAAGGAGAAGCACACGAAGTTCCCGCAGCCCGAGCTCGGCCCGTGGGTCGCGGGGTCACGGATGGTCGGCACCGACTACAAGGCCCCCGTGATGGAGGGCTGGGAGCCCCCGATTCACTAGCCGCACTGGGCGGGCTAACGGTCGGCGAAGCCGACCTTCGCCCGCCTGACGGCGCTCGCAGCAGGATGCCGCGCTCGCGGCTCGCAGACGCGCGCGTACTCGGCCTGGACGTCCCCCGCCGCGTAGGGAAGCCGGAGGGGGCGAGCGCCACAGCCTCGCCCCGCTTCCGACCCAGCGTCCGAGGGGGTTTGGACGCGCTGCCTTGGATACGCCCGCCGAGCGAGATCGGTTCTCCGCTGCCACACTCCGGCCGTGGACTACCGCATGTTCATCGCCGGGGAATGGGTCGACAGCGACTCGGGCGAGCGGATGGAGGCGACGAGCCCTGCGACGGGCGAGTCCATCGGCTCCGTCCCCGAGGGGACGCGCGAGGATGCCGAGCGCGCGATCGCTGCCGCCAACGCGGCCTGGCGTGAGTGGGCTGCGCGGTCGGCCTTCGAGCGGGCAGCGGTGCTGGAGCGGGTCGCCGACGCGGTGGCGGAGCGGCGCGACGATCTCGCACGCACGCTCACGCTCGACCAGGGCAAGCCGCTCCATGCCGAGGCCTACGACGAGGTGGCCGAGCTCGAGGAGTACTGGCGCATGGCCGCAGGCGACGTGCGCCGGCTCGACGGCCTGATGCCGCCCTCCGTCGACTCCGCCAAACGCGCGCTGGTCTACCGGGTGCCGAAGGGCGTCGTGGGTGTGATCACGCCGTGGAACTGGCCCTACACGATGCCGGCGGAGGTGATCGCGCCTGCCCTTGCCGCCGGGAATGCCGTCGTCTGGGCGCCCGCGCCGACGACTTCGATCTGCGCCGTCAAGCTCGCCGAGTGCCTCGCAGCGGCGGAGCTTCCGGCGGGGGTGTTCAACATGGTCACGGGCCAGGGCGCGGTCGTGGGGGACGAGATTGCCGTGAGCACCGGGACGCACGCAATCGGCTTCATCGGGTCGATCACGACCGGCTACAAGGTCGCGGAGCGCGCGGCCGGCAAGGCGCTCCTCCTCGAGATGGGCGGCAACGGGCCGGTGGTCGTGCTCGACGATGCCGACGTCGAGAAGGCCGTGGCGGCGACCCTGGTCGCGTCCTTCCTCTGCGCGGGCCAGAGCTGTACGGCCGGTGAGCGCTTCCTCGTGCACGAGTCGGTTCACGACGAATACCTGGACGGCCTCGCTGCAGCCATGGCCAAGGACGTCCGCCTGGGCGATCCCTTTGCGGACGAGACCACGATGGGCCCGCTGAACAACGAGCCCGTCGCCGAGAAGATGGACCGCCACATCGGCGACGCCGTCGAGCGGGGTGCCGCCCTCGTTTCCGGTGGAGCCCGCGCCGAGGGCTTTCCGACCGCGCTCTACTACCAGCCGACCGTCCTCGACCAGGTGAGCGACGAGATGGAGGTCGCCACCGAGGAGACGTTCGGCCCAATCGTGCCCATCTCCACCATCAAGAGCGAGGACGAGGCCCTCGCCCTCATCGATTCCTCGCCCTACGGGCTCCTGACGTCGGTCTTCACGCGGGACCTCGCCCGGGGCCTGCGCTTCGCCGAGGCCGCGCGCGCCGGGTGGGTGAACGTCAACGAATCCTCGAACTACTGGGAGAGTCACCTGCCTTTCGGAGGCCGGGCCGGCTCGAGGAGCGGAGTGGGGCGTGTCGGCGGCCGCTACCCGCTGGAGACGTTCACCGAGACCAAGACGGTCATCCTCAACACCGGTTAGGGCTCACCACTCCGTCTTTCTGCGCCCTCGCGCAGCACGCCGCCGCTTCTTTCGCTCCTCGGACTGCAAGCGAGCGTCCTGTCGGACTGCAAGAGCGCGGAGCTCGCGGACCAGCTTGCAATAGCTGGCGTACCGCTCCGGATCGAGCGCTCCGTTCGCCAGTGCTATCTGGACGGCGCAGCCGGGCTCGCTCTCGTGGCTGCAGTCGGCGAAGCGGCACTGTGCTGCGAGCTCGGTGACGTCTGAAAACACACCTTCCGCCGACCCTTCCTCCGCCCAGAGCTGAAGCTGGCGCATGCCTGGGGTGTCAAGGAGAAAGCACCCGCCCGGAAGCTGAACAAGCTCTCGGTGGGTGGTCGTGTGGCGACCGCGCCCGTCGGCTCGCACGTCGGCCGTGGCGAGCTGCTCCGTTCCCAGGAGCCGGTTGGCGAGGGTGGACTTTCCGACGCCTGACGATCCGAGCAGCGCGATCGTCCGACCTGGCTCGAGGTAGTGGTCGAGGGACTCCAGACCTGCTCCGGTCACATTGCTGAGCGCATGGACGGGAACGCCGATCGCTGTCGCTTCGGCGATCGTTACCGCTGCGGGCACGTCGTCGGCCAGGTCGCTCTTCGTGAGTACGACGACAGGGTCGGCGCCGCTGTTCCAGGCCGCGGTGAGGTAGCGCTCGAGGCGCCGCGGGTTGAAGTCGCCGTCGAGCCCCGCAACGAGAAAGACGATGTCGACGTTCGCGCCCACGACCTGCTCGTCGGTGCGGAGCCAGGCCTCCTTGCGGGCGAACTTCGTCCGGCGGGGCAGGAGCGCGCGGACGATTCCCTTCGGCTCGTCGGGTAGCCGTTCGACCGCGACCCAGTCGCCCGCGACCGGTGCTCCCTCCTTGTACAACTGCCCGGTCGCCTCCGCGGCGAGAGGGCCTTCAGCGGTGAGGACGAGGTACGCCCCGCGCTCCTGCACGGCGACACGGGCCGGTATGAGCCCTTCGGCCTCGTACGGTTCGAAGGCGTCGGCGAAGAATTGGCTCCAGCCGAGAGCTTCGAGGGACTGCTGCAAACGAAACCTCCTCAGATTGACGACAGCGGCCCGGGGCCGGCCGAAGCTCAGGAGGCGAACAGGCGGTGCGCGGCTGCTACGCCGAGAGCGTCGAGGCCCGGAATGCGGCAATGACGGTCATTTGTCCGAACCTCCTTCTCGACGACGGGACCAGCAAACGGTAGCCGAGCATGCGTCGGCTGTCGAACTTGGCGATCAAGCGGGCGCCTCACTGCAGAACTGTCTCCATCTTCGCGCTCGGCCGCAGACCTCGCAGCCCAAGCGTCGTCCGCCGCCTGAGGACGTCTTCGGCCGTGCAGGCCCACTCCCGCCTTTGGGCGTAGACGGCCTGCGCTGCGATGTCGGGCCCGTCGGGATGGAGCCGCTCGAGGAGCGCCGCGTCCACGGAGGCTTCGTCGAGGACTTCCGCGGCCAGGCTGCCGTACAGGTGAGCGAGGTGTGAGCGGACGGCAGGCTCGAGCTCCGGGTACGCCCGTGCGAGGCGCACGGTCGCCTCGGCGAGGTCGGCGGCGCCGGGGAGCGGCACTGGCCGGCCGGCGAGGCGGGGGAGACCGAGCTCGCCGCGCACCTGCGCGAGAGCGCCGAGCGCGATTCGGCGGTACGTCGTCAGCTTTCCGCCGGCGACGGAGAGCATCCCTGCGGGGCCGCGGAGGTAGACGGTCTCACGCTTCGCGCTCGCCGTCGCCCCTTCGGCGCCCGGGAGCACGCGCAGCCCTGCGTAGGTCGAGACGATCGCCTCGGTTCGAAGCAGGCTCGGGTCGAGCGCGACTGCGGCCTCCGTCAGGATCTGGTCGATGTCCTCCGGAGTGGGAGCGACAGCGCCGGGATCGCCCTCGTAGAGGGTGTCCGTCGTCCCGAGCAGGAGCATCCCCTCCCAGGGGACCGCGAACGAGACACGCACGGTGTCGTGCGGGATCGTGAGCGCGGCGCTCCACGGCTGCTCGAGGCGGAGCAGTGCGTGGACACCCTTGCTGAGACGCGACGACGGCCTCGCGCCGGGATCCTCGAGGCGGCGTACGTGATCCACCCACGGGCCGGTCGCGTTGATGACCGCCCGGGCGCTTACGGCAACGCTCTCCCCCCCGATCCCGTCGCGCACCTCAGCTCCGCCGATCTTTCCACCCGCGATTCGAAGCCCGGTCGCCTCGGCGTAGTTGAGGACGGTTGCTCCCGCCTCGGCGCCGCCGCGCACATTGGCGAGGCAGAGGCGGCTGTCGTGTGTCCACGCGTCCGCGTACAGGCCGCAGCCGCGCAGGCCCTCGAGCCGGAGCGGGGGCACGCTCCGCCGGGAGCGCTCGGGCGGAACGAGCCCGCCGAGGCGCTCGCGGGCGAGGGTCGAGTAGAGCCAGAGGCCCGTCTGGATGGTGAAGGGGCGGTACGGGCCGTGCTCGTACACCGGGAACAGAAAGGGCAGGCGGCGGACGAGGTGGGGTGCGACCACCCGCATGAGCGCGCGCCGCTCCTGGTGTGCCTCGCGCACGAGGCGCACGTCGCCCAGGCGCAGATAGCGGAGCCCACCGTGGATCAGCTTGGAGGACGCACTCGACGTGGCGGCGCCGAAGTCGCCCTTGTCGACGAGCGCGACCGCGAGGCCGACGCGGGCCGCCTCGCAGGCGATGCCGGCGCCGAGGATCCCGCCTCCGATCACGAGCAGGTCGAAGTCGCGGCTCTCGAGCCGCTCGAGCGCCTCCGCTCGCCACTCTAGGGCCATAGGGGATTCGTCCACGCGCGTCGGCCCTGCACGTCTTCCACCTCGATTCGCCCATACGGAGTCCTCGTGGGGCGGAGCAGGCGAGCGCGAGTGATCAGGCCGTCGTCGTCGGTTTCCACCACCTGGCCGGAGTGGATGTACGCGCCCTCACCCGCGTTCACGCGCGCACCCTTCGTCCGGCCGGTGAGGAGCGTGACGCTGCGAGCCGGGCTGCACTGGATCTCGACGGCGCCGTCCTCCGTCTCGAGCCCGCGGATCTCGGGGCCCGTCGAGCTGTAGAAGGCGCCGGCGTCCAGTGCGGCTAGCACCGCCTCGGCCGAGCGTTCCTCGCAGCGGGCCCACACCCAGGCGTGGCCGCTGTCCTGACCTGGGTGGTGCGAGTCGTCGGTGGCGATGCCGAGGAGAGAGCGCCCGTGCTCGAGCGCCTCGTCCCAGTGGATGCCCGCGTACCCTCGGCCCACCTCGAGCTCGCAGCCCGCGTTGTAGACCTCGAGGCCCGCCAGGGCCCCGCACCCCTCAAACTCATCCGTCCGGAGGCCGCTCCAATACGTGTGCGCGACGAAGGGGATGCCGCCGGCCCCGCGCACCCAGGCGACGGTTTCCTCGAGCCCGGGGAAGTCGGATGCGGGCGGCTCCGGATCCGCCGCTACGCCGAGGGCGAGGACGTGCGCGTAGGTGCGACCGTCGCCGCGAAGGAAGTCGATCTCCGTTCCCGGGAGGACGAGCAGCCGGGCGGTCGAGGGCTCGAGGGTGCGCACCCAGTGATCGGTGATCGCGAGGACGTCGAACCCGGTCTCCTCGTAGTGGCGCACGAGGTCGGCGGGAGCGAGGTCACCGTCCGAATTCGTCGTGTGGGCGTGCAGCGCGCACCGGAACCAGGCACCGGGCGACGAGAAAAGGGCGCTCACGGGCAGGACCCTACCGAGGCAACCAAGTGGTAGAGGTCTTGTAACCGGGTTGGCCCGGGCTTACGATCGCGGTTTCCACCGTGAGAAACTCGACCCGCGTCATCCCCGTCAGAGGAGGAAGCATGACCGATCGCAAGTTGGAAGAGCGCTTGCAGGCGGCGCTCGACGAAGCACAGATGACCAGGCGCGACCTCTTGCGTCGCGGAGTCGTCATGGGCGCAGGCTTGGCCGCTTTTCCGGCGATCGCGGCGGCGTGCGGAGGGGGAAGCGATAGCGGCAGTGGCGGCACGACGGGCGGTGGCGTGGCGGTGCCGGCGTCCGGCGCGGACATCTCGATCGAAGACCTGACCGCCGCGGCGAAGGCGGAAGGCAAGCTGAACACGATCGCACTGCCGCCCGACTGGGCGAACTACGGCGAGATCATGGACACGTTCCAGACGAAGTACGGCATCAAGATCAACAATGCAAACCCGAATGGCTCGTCCGCGGAGGAGAATCAGGCGGTCCAGTCGCTGAAAGGGCAGTCTCGGGCGCCGGACGTCCTGGACGTCGGCCCGGCCTTCGCATCGGAGGGCAAGGACAAGGGCCTCTATGCGAACTACAAAAACTCGCAGTGGGACACGATCCCGGACGACCTGAAGGACGCCGACGGCGCCTGGGTGGGCGACTACTGGGGAGCGATCTCGCTTGCCGCCAACACGAAGGTCGCGGCCCTGCCTGCGAGCTGGGCCGACCTGAAGAAGTCGGAGTACAAGGGCAAAGTGGCTCTGAACGGCGACCCGCGCGAGTCGGGCTCGGCCTTTGCGGGTGTCCTCGCCGCTTCGGTGGCAAACGGGGGTTCGCTCGACGACATCCAGGCGGGAATCGACTTCTTCAAAGAGCTGAAGGAACTGGGCAACTTCATCCTCGTCGATGCGACGCCGGCCACCGTGGCGAACGGCCAGACGCCCGTCACGATCGACTGGGACTACCTGCAGCTGGCCTATGGCTCGGAGTTCAAGTCGAACATCACGTGGGAAGTCACGGTCCCGTCCGACGCGGTCGTGGCCAACTTCTACTGCCAGGCGATCAATGCCGAGGCTCCGAACCCGTTCGCGGCGCGGCTCTGGCAGGAGTTCCTCTACTCGGACGAGGGCCAGCTCCTCTGGCTCAAGGGCTTCTCGCATCCGGCGCGCTTCCAGGACATGTCCGACCGGGGCGTGATCCCGCAGGAGCTGCTGGACAAGCTGCCGTCCGCGGATCTGTACGCGGACGTCGCGTTCCCGACCCCCGAGCAGACCGAACAGGCGAAGACGGTCATCGCCGATGGATGGGGATCGGTGGCGGGGTAGAGGTCACGGCTGGCAACAACCGCTGAAAGCATCGACGTCCTCCGGCCGGCCGCTCCGCGGGCCGGCCGGAGGCGTCTACGGCTGGGCTGGCTCGGTGTCGCCCCGTTCCTCGTGTGGGCGATCGCCTTCCTGCTCATCCCCGGCGCCGCGCTGCTGATCGGCGCCTTTCGCACCGAGGACGGCGTCTTCACGACGCGGTTCGTGGCGGCGATCTTCCACGACCCCTACCGGGCCGCCTACATCACGAGCGTCAAGATCAGCCTCTACACCGCGGTCATCGGCGGCCTCCTCGGCCTGCTGGTCGCCTACGCGGCCTTCTCGCCCAAGGCTCCGCGCTTCATCAGGCCAGTTCTCAGCACGTTCTCGGGCGTGGCGGCGAACTTCGGCGGCGTGCCGCTCGCGTTCGCCTTCATCTCGACCCTTGGCACCGTCGGAGCAGCGACGAGGGCACTCGACAAGATCGGCGTCGATCTCTACGACCATGGATTCACCCTCTTCGGGTTCTGGGGAATCGTCGTCACCTACCTCTACTTCCAGCTCCCGCTCATGATCCTGATCATCGCGCCGGCGATCGACGGGCTCCGTGAGGAATGGAGGGAAGCAGCCTCAAACCTGGGCGCGTCCCCGACCCAGTACTGGTTCCGGGTGGGCCTGCCGATCCTGCTTCCGTCGATCCTCGGCGCCATGGTTCTGCTCTTCGGCGGGGCGTTCGCCGCTTACGCCACCGCCTACGCGCTCACCTCCGGCCACATCGAGCTGACGCCGCTCCAGATCGGCGAGCTGATCGGCGGCAACGTCCTCTCCGATCCCCACCAGGGCTACGCGCTCGCCTTCGGCATGATCATCGTAATCTCGGTGGCGATGACGATCTACTTCCTCCTCGATCGGCGCGCCTCGCGCTGGCGGAAGGGCGCATGACGAAACGGATGCCACGCTCGGGGTGGGTCTGGCTGGCCGTCGGCGCGGCCTACTTCTTCATCCCGCTCGCGGCGACTGCGGAGTTCAGCCTCAAAGAGGTGAGCGGCTACGGCTTCTCCGCCTACCGCGAGATTCTCGACGACCCGCAGTTCCGGGACCTCCTCTGGCTCTCGTTCAAGCTCGCCTTCGGAACGATCGTCGTCAGCGTGCTCATCCTCATCCCGACGGTCTACTGGGTCCATCTGCGGATCCCGCGCCTCAGGCCCGTGGTGGAGTTCTTGTCGGTGCTCCCCTTCGTTGTCCCGCCGATCGTCCTTGTCGTCGGGCTCCTCTACGTCTATAACGTCAACTGGGTCCCGGTCTGGTTCATCGAGTCGACCCGCTTCCTCGTCCCGGGCTACGTCGTCCTCTCGTTCCCGTTCATGTTCCGGGCGCTCGACGTCTCGTTCCGCGCCATCGACGTCCAGACGCTGACCGAGGCCGCGCAGAGCCTCGGTGCCGGCTGGGTGCGGACGCTCATGCGGGTGATCCTCCCGAACATCGCTGCCGGCGCGCTCGCGGGCGCGTTTCTCACCTTCGCCCTCGTCATGGGCGAGTTCACGATGGCCCACATCGCCCTCTTCAACACCTTCCCCACCTACATCAACTACGTGGGGCAAACCAAGGCCAA
Organism: Gaiellaceae bacterium; assembly: GCA_039931575.1. Lineage (GTDB taxonomy): Bacteria > Actinomycetota > Thermoleophilia > Gaiellales > Gaiellaceae > DATEOR01. The sequence continues at coordinate 4,170 of JBDTRS010000056.1, read as the reverse complement.
TCCCGCGGCCGCGCTCACGATCATCAGCTTCGGGCTGACGTGGCTCGCGCTCCTCGGGATCCTCATCGTCGGGCGCCTCCCGGGGCGCGGCGCCGTCCAGGTCGGAGGAACCCGCTGATGCCCTACCTCGAGCTGCAGAAGCTGCGCAAGAAGTTCGGCGACGTCACCGCCATCGAGGAGCTCGACGTCGCCCTCGAGGCCGGCGAGTTCCTCTCGCTCCTCGGCCCGTCGGGGTGCGGGAAGACGACGGCGCTCCGCATCGTGGCCGGCTTCGAGCGGCCCACCTCCGGCCGGATCGTCGTCGAAGGAAACGACCTCACTCACGTGCCTCCGAACAAGCGCGACATGGGCATGGTCTTCCAGGCCTACTCGCTCTTCCCGAACATGACCGCGCACGACAACGTCGAGTTCGGGCTGAAGGTGAGGCGGCAGGACGGGGCGGCGAGGCGGCGGCGCGTCGACGAGCTGATGGAGCTCGTCGGGCTGTCCGCTGCCGCCAAGCGCTATCCGCACCAGCTCTCCGGCGGGATGCAGCAGCGGGTCGCGCTCGCCCGCGCGCTCGCGATCGAGCCGCGCGTGCTTCTCCTCGACGAGCCGCTCTCGGCGCTCGACGCCAAGGTGCGCGTCCAGCTCCGCGAGGAGATCCGGCGCGTGCAAACCAAGCTCGGGATCACGACGCTCTACGTCACACACGACCAGGAGGAGGCGCTTTCGATCTCCGATCGGGTCGCCGTTCTCTCCCACGGCCGTATCGAGCAGATCGGATCCCCCGCGGATATCTACCACGCGCCGGGAACGCCCTTCGTCGCCGAGTTCATCGGCACGATGAACCGCCTCGAGGCGACGGTGGCCGACGAAGGAGAGGTGCAGGTTGGCGGGACGCTCATCCCTGTCGCCGACGCGCGAGGCCTGCCGCGGGGCGAGCGCGTCTTGGTGCTCGTCCGCCCGGAGATCATGGAGCTCCAGCGCGCCGACGGAGCCGGCACGTCTGGCGCCCTCGTCGGCGAGGTCGTCGCGCAGATCTTCCTCGGTTCGATCACGCGCGTGAAGGTGGACGCGGGCGAGCACGAGCTCTCGGCCGACCTTGCGGGCCCAAACGCTCTCGAGCTGCCTGTTGGATCCCGCGTGGCGGCTCGGTTCCCAGCCGATGCGGCTCGCGTGCTGGCGCTCAGCGACCAGCCAGCAGAGCCCGTCGAGCCAGCGCCGGCCGGTCCGTAACGATCCCCGTCACTCCGAGGCCCGCCAGCTCGAGCATCCGCGCCGCCTCGTTGACCGTGAACGCCGTCGTGGCGAGGCCGAGCGACTGAGCCTCCCGGATTGCCGCCGGCGTGGCGGCGGCATCCTCGAAGCCGACCCCCCAGTAGGGTCGAGCGGCGCCGGGAGCGTCGCCGTGCCCGAGGTGGAAGACGCAGCGAAGCTCGGGCCGGCGGGCGCGCACTGTTTCGAGTGCCCCGCGCCGGAACGAGAGGATGAGCAGATCGCCGGCCTGGACGCCGTGGTCCTCCAGCGCCGCCAGCACGCCCTCGACCGTCCCCTCCTCCTTGATCTCGACGGCAAGCCCGATCCGCCCCGCGAGTGCGGCGAGGACCTCCTCCAGAGTCGGAACGCCCTCGGGCGGCTCGGGGTCGTGACAGATGACGAGCTCCCCGTCTCGCGCGCGCACGTCGAACTCGACGTAGTCCGCCTCCTCGGCGATCGCGAGCTCGAAGGCCTCGAGCGTGTTCTCGGGAGCCTTCCAACAAGCCCCGCGGTGCGCGATCACGAGCGGGGTCACGGTTCCTCGAAGAGGCGTCGCAGGAGCGGGATGTCGATCTGCTCGACCACCTCGTCGGCCTGGCGAAGCCGCTCCGGTGCAAGCGTGCCAAGGACGGCGAGGCAGCGCATGCCCGCGCCCTTGGCGGACGCGACGCCGGCCTCCGTGTCTTCGAAGACGAGGACATCCCCTGCGTCGACGTCCTCGCCCAGCAGGCTAAGCGCTCGCAGATAGCCGTCCGGCGCCGGCTTGCCGTGCTCGACGTCTTCCGCCGGCACGATGGCGGTGAAGAGATCCGCGATGCCCGCCGCCTCGATGACGGGCTCGATCTCGGGCCGAGCCGCGCCCGACACGATCGCGACCGGGACGCGCTCGGCCGCGAAGCGGACGGCTGCGCGCACCTCGGCGGGCACGCTCGACCCGTCGGCGACCGCCGCGCGGTAGCGGCGGATGCGCTCGGCGATCACCTCGTCGACGTCGGGGTGGTCGCGCCCGAGCCAGGTGCGGACGATCTCCGGATCGGACAGGCCGGCCAGAACGTCGAAGTACTCCTGGGCCGACATGGGCTTCCCGTGCTCGGCGAAGAGCTCGATGAAGATCTCGCAGAGGATTGGCTCGTCGTGCGAGAGCGTCCCGTTGAAATCGAACACGAGGGCGCGCGGCCGTCCCATCGGCGCGGAAGACTACTCATGTGCCGGCTCTTGCCCTCGCCTTTGTCCTTGCCGCCGCATTCCTGCACGCCTTCTGGAACCTCCTCATCGCGCGGGCCAAAGACTCGGAGGCGGCGACCGCGGTCGCGCTCCTCGTCGCGCTGGCGGCCTACGCTCCGGTCGCCGCGCTCACCTGGCGTGTGGAAGCAGAGGCGCTGCCGTACCTGGCGGTCACGTCCTTCCTCCAGCTCGGCTACGTCATCCTTCTGGCCGCCGCCTACCGCCGCGCGGAGCTCTCCGTCGTCTATCCGATTGCGCGCGGAACGGCGCCCGTGCTCGTGCTCGTGGTCGGGGTGGCCGCGCTCGGGATCGGCACCTCGCTCCATCAGGCCCTCGGAGTCTGTCTCGTGGGACTCGGCGTCCTGCTCGTGCGCGGTCTGCGCCGCGCTGCGGATCCAACGGGTGTCGCCTTCGGGCTCGTCATCTCCGGCTTCATCGCGGGCTACACCCTCGTGGACAAGTACGGGATCCGCTACGCCGCCCCGTTCGCGTACCTCGAGCTTTCCATGCTGGTCTCGGGCCTCGGCTACTCGGCGGCGCTCTGGCGAATCCGAGGCGGCCGTTCTCTCCGGGCCGAGCTCAACTGGGCGTCTGCCGCCGCAGGGCTCGCGACGTTCGGCGCCTATGGCCTCGTCCTCGCCGCCCTGCAGCGCGCCTCGGCGGCGTCAGTTGCCGCGGTCAGGGAGACCAGCATCGTGATCGCAGCAGGGCTCGCGGCTTTCGTTCTGAACGAGCCGGTCGGGCGTGAACGGCTCGCCGGAGCGCTGCTCGTGGCGGGTGGAGTAGCCCTTCTCAGCCTCTAGGCCAGCGCGTCCAAGAGCGTTTGGGGCATTAGGACGGCGGTTCAGGGTTGTTGCTGAGGCCGTCTGCGGGCTACGCTGGCCATGCCGTAGTACTGAAGCCGGAGGTTCTCATGAGCGTGGCCGTGTCCCAGCACAAGAATTTCGTCGGCGGGGAATGGGTCGATTCCGCGGATGGCGAGACGATGGAAGTCCTGAATCCGTCCACCGGCGAGGTGATCGCCGAGGTCCCGCGATGCACCGCCGAGGACGCCAACAAGGCGGTCGCGGCCGCGAAGGCTGCCCTGCCCGACTGGCTCGAGACAACACCGGGTGAGCGCGCCGAGCTCCTCCTCAAGCTCGCCGACCTGATCGAGGAGAACGCCGACGAGCTCGCCGCCATCGAGTCGAAGAACGTCGGCAAGCCGCTTTCGTACGCCAAGGACGAGATGCCCGTCGCCGCAGACAACATCCGCTTCTTCGCGGGCGCGGCGCGCGTGCTCGAGGGCCGTGCGGCCGGCGAGTACATGCGCGGCTACACCTCCATGCTCCGGCGCGAGCCGATCGGCATCGTCGCCGGCATCGCGCCCTGGAACTACCCCTTGATGATGGCTGTCTGGAAGTTCTCGCCGGCGCTCGCCGCCGGCAACGTCCAGGTCCTCAAGCCGTCCGAGCAGACACCGCTAACCCTTCTCCGGTTCGCGGAGCTCGCTGAAGGGATCATCCCGCCGGGAGTCCTGAACGTGATCACCGGTGACGGCATCCCGGTCGGGGAGGCGCTCGTCAAGCACCCCGAGGTGCGCCTCGTGTCGCTGACCGGGGACGTCGAGACCGGCAAGGCGATCGCACGCGCCGCCGCTGACAACCTGAAGCGCGTCCACCTCGAGCTCGGCGGCAAGGCGCCGGTGGTCGTCTTCGACGACGCCGA
>JBDTRS010000055.1:0-13339 GCA_039931575.1 Gaiellaceae bacterium | reverse complement strand
GGCGCCATGGATAGATGAGCGCGTCGGGCTCCCGTTTCTTGCGACGGCGCATCGGCGGGCCCTCGTGCCGGACGCCACACCAGCACACGCCATTGCGCTTCGTGAGCTTCGGGTCGGCCCGGTCGCGATGTCGCATCCCGTCATGGTCATGGCCGTACGGCTCCGGCATGACGGGCGTATCGGGGCGGAGTTGGCCGAGTGGCTTTGCGAAGAACTGGTCGTGGTCGGGCATGGAAGCGTGCCGAGGGAGCACCCACCCGCCGACAGAGACGGCGAGACCGATCCACGTTGGGGTCGCGTACTGGGGCAGCCGCGGCTCCGTAGCGAGAACGCTCCTGCGATCCCCTGGGGGATAGCGAACGAAGCCCTGCGCACGTGCAACAGAGCCGCCTGGTTCCCACGGAGGCGTGACGCCGCGCTTCGTGAAGATGTCGATTGCTTGAAGGCGGCGGCCGCCGGAACCCACTTTGACGCGCGGATGCGCGCGGCGGTGCCGGACGGAGCGAGAGGTCTTGCTCATCGACGGCGATTGCGGCCGGGCATCGATCACACGATGCCTTAGAAATGGCCGAGGCGCAAAGCTCTATAAGGGGGCGGTTAGCGAGGCCTGATGGTTCGATCGCCGGGCGCAAGTCGTCGAGGCACTAATCACCAGAATCGGCCCGAATAAGGGAGCCCTCGCCTGGGCGAACGGCTGGCTGGCCGCCTACCTCGCGGGCTGTGCCCGGTTCTTCGGCGGGCTGCCGCACGCGCAGTTGACGTCATGGGGCGCGCTCGCGGCGCTCGCAGGACTCGCGCTCTTCGCGGTGCTGCTCTCCATGCTTCCGCCTCCAAGGGGGCGCCGGGCTGCGGTGCTCGTCGCCATGCTCGTCATCGTCTCGGTCGGCTGGCGGCTGCGGCCGGACCCGCCGCCGCCGCCGCCCGAAGGTCTCAGGATCGTCATGCTCGACTTCGGCCAGGGCGACGGAATCCTCCTGCAGACGAAGACCGGCGCGGTGCTCGTGGACCAAGGGCCGCCCGAGGCCGGCGTGGCGGGGCAGCTCCGCAAGCTCGGCGTGCGCCGCCTGGCGGCGCTAGTCGTGACCCATCCGCACAGGGATCACGTCGGCGGGGCGACATCCATGGTCGACGACTTTCCCGTGGGCTTCGTGCTCGACCCTCTGGAGCCGACCGACGGCTCTGACGAGCGAGCTTTCCTGCGCGAGGCCCGGGAGCGCGGCGTCCCTGTCGTCCCGGCCAGAATCGGACACTCCTACCGGCTGGGCAAGCTGCGCCTCCGCGTCCTCTGGCCGGACGGCCCGGGGGTGCGAGGAGATGATCCGCACGAGCACGGGGTCATCCTGCTCGCGACCTACGGGGATTTCGACGCGCTTTTCACGGGCGACTCCGAATCGCCGGTGACGCTCCCCCTACGGCCGCCTCCGGTGGAGCTGCTCAAGGTCGCCCACCATGGCTCCTCCGACGCCGGCCTCGACGACCTACTGCGGCTGGTTCGCCCAAGGATCGCGCTCATCTCGGTCGGGGCCGGGAACGACTACGGCCATCCCGCGCCCGCGACCCTGGCCGCGCTCGAGCGCTTCGGGGGGCTCTCCGTCTATCGCACCGACGAGGACGGACGGGTCACGATCGAGTCGGACGGCAAGCGCTTCTCCGTCCGGACAGAGCGATGAGTATGCTCGGGCCAGATGGCGGGCGACCTGCTTCCTGCATACCTCCTGACGGGAACCGACCGCCCCAAGATCTCGCGGGCCCTCCGCCGGCTTCGGACCCGGTTCGGGGAGGAAGCCGTCGAAGTGCTCGGCGCCGAGGCCACGTCGGGCGAGGACGCTGTGGCCGCGATGAACTCGCTCGGGCTCTTCGGGGCTGGCCGGCTCGTGATCGTCCACGGGGTCGAGGGCTGGAAGAAAGCCGACCATGACGCGCTCGCCGCTTACCTCGCCGATCCCGTGACCGGGGCGGTGCTCGCCCTCGTCGCGGACGAGCCGCCGAAGGACGCGACCGTCGCCCAGCTCGTCGCCCGGCGCGGGGGAGAGGTGCTGGCCTACGACATCCCGAAGCCGAAAGACCCCTCGGTCTGGGTGCGCGGTGAGTTCGCCCGGCTCGGAGCCGAGGCGAGCGACGACGCGGCCCGACGACTCGTCGAGATCGCGGGGGGCGACGTCGCCTTGCTGGAACGTGAGGTCGACAAGCTCGCCACCTGGGCTGGCGGCGAGCAGATCGGGCCCCGTGAAGTGGAGGAGCTCGCCGTCCCTCAGCACGATTCGCCGGCGTGGGCACTCGCGGACGCCTGGGGGAGCCGCGACGTGGCGGGTGTCCTGGCAGCGTGCGAGGCCGAGCTCGAAAAGGATGTCGAGCCGTTCCTCGTCGCCGTCCGGCTCGCCGCTCAGGTCGCCCTGGTGCGCGGGGCGCAGGCCCTCGCGGACGAGGGGCTCGGCGCACGCGACATCGCGAAGCGCCTGAAGAAGCACGAGTTCAGAGTGCGCAAGGCGCTCGGGCATGCCGACCGCTACTCCCGGGACGAGCTCGACGCCGCCGTCGTCCGCCTGGCCGAGCTCGATGCGGCGCTCAAGGGAGCGAGTCGGCTCTCGAGCGAGCTCGAGCTCGAGCGCGCGCTGATCGAGATCACCGCCGCCCGCGAGGCGGCCAAACCGGTCTAGCCCGAGGTGCGGACGAGCCGCGCGGCCTGGGACTTCTTGCGGGCGGCCTTGTTCGGATGGATCGCCCGCGAAGCGGCCGCCTTGTCCAGGAGGGCTACGAGCTCGCGGTGGTCGGCGGCGACGCGGTCCTTGTCACCCTCCGCCACGGCCGACTCCAGCCGCTTGTAGAGGGTCTTCGCACTCGAGCGATAGCGCAGGTTCTCGACTCGCTGGCGGGCGGCGGTCTTCACACGGCGCTTTTGTTGCTCGATGTTCGGCATAGGGAGAAACGCCCGCGATCCGCGGGCTGAAGGATGCTAGCAAGAGTCCACGGCCCCCGGCCGCTGGCCTATGCTCGCGCGCGTGGACGATCCCGGACGCGCGGCCCGGAGCGAGCCCGCTCGCGCGAGGCGGCTCGCCTGGTCGACGGCGCTCTTCGCCGGCGCAACCGGGCTGTCGCGCATCCTCGGGCTCTTCCGGGAAATCATCGCGCGCCGCTACTTCGGAGTCGAGGGCCCGATCAATGCCTTCACGGTCGCCTTTCAGGTGCCGAACCTCATCCGCGCTCTCGCGGCCGACGCGGCGCTCTCGTCCGCGTTCGTGCCGGTCTTCAGCGAGCTGCTCGAGAACAAGGAGCGGGCACGCGCGTGGCGGGTCGCCTCGACAATCTTCTGGCTCGTCCTCCTTGCTCTCGGAGGGCTGACCGCACTCTTCATCCTGATCGCGCCGTGGGTGATGCAGGTGTTCGGGCTCGAGGGGGAGCTGCAGGGCCTGGCCGTCGGCCTCTCGCGCGTGCTGTTCCCGATCGTCGTCCTGCTCGGGCTCTTCGGCGTCGTCGTCGGCGTGCTGAACAGCTACGAGGAGTTCTCCATCCCGGCTCTGACCCCGGTCTTCTGGAACCTCGCGATCATCCTGGCCCTCGTCGTCGGCGTTCCGCAGGCGGACACGGCCTCGGGCAAGCTCTACGTCTACGCGGGGGGCGTGGTTGCCGGCACCGTGATCCAGTTCCTCCTTCCCTTGCCCTGGCTGCGGGGGCTCGACGGACGCCTGCGGATGGCCATCGACCTGCGCGACCCGGCCGTCAAGCGCGTCTTCGTGCTCATGCTCCCGGTCACGCTCGGGATCGGGCTCATCAACTTCAACATGGTCGTCGACACGTTCTTTGCGGCGCGGTTCTTGAACCCCGAGCTCGCTCCCAGCGCCATCGACGCAGCCTTTCGTATCTACATGCTGCCCCAGGGGATGTTCTCCGTCGCTGTCGCCACGGTCCTCTTCCCGCGCCTGTCCCGTCTCGCGGCGCGCGCGGATACGCAAGGTTTCCGAGAGACCGTCTCGCTCGGCCTCGGTCAAATTGGGTTTCTGCTCATTCCCGCGAGCGCAATCGCGGCGCTGCTGGCCGTTCCAATCGTCCGGCTTCTTTACGAGCGGGGGGCTTTCGGGCCCGAGGAGACGCGCGTCGTCGCGGCGGCGCTGGCCGCGTTCTCGCTCGGTCTCACGTTCAACGGGACGATGCTGATGCTGAACCGCGCCTTCTTCAGCCTGCAGTCGCCCTGGGTGCCGACGGCGGTCGCCCTCGGCAATCTCTTCGTCAACGCGGCGCTCATCGCCGCGCTTTACCGCGTGGGCATCTGGGGCATTCCGCTCGCCACCTCGATCGTGAACATCGCCGGGACGGCGGCGCTCCTCGTGCTGTTCCGGCGGCGGTTGGGTCGCATCGACGGGAGGGCGCTCCTTTCGTCCTATCTGCGGATCATCGGTGCGGCTCTCGTCGCAGCGGGCCTCGCGGGCGCCGTCTGGCTCGGGCTCGACTCGGCGCTTGGGCGTTCGCTCGGTGCGCAGGTCGTCTCGGTCGGCGGCGCGATCCTCGTCTCCGGTGCGGCCTATCTCGGGCTGGCGCACCTCATGCGCGTGCCGGAGCTCCGTGCGCTCCTCTCATTGCGGCGCCGGTCCGCTAGAAGGGACTCGTGACCCCGCTCGACCGCATCCGCAACTTCTCGATCGTCGCGCACATCGACCACGGCAAGTCGACGCTCGCCGACCGAATCCTCGAGGTGACAGACACGCTCTCCGAGCGCCAGATGCGGGAGCAGGTGCTCGACAGCATGGAGCTCGAGCGCGAGCGCGGCATCACGATCAAGGCGCAAGCAGTTCGAGTGGCCTGGAAGGGGCACCAGCTCAACCTGATCGACACCCCCGGCCACGTCGACTTCACCTACGAGGTCTCCCGTGCGCTCCAGGCGTGCGAGGGTGCGCTCCTGCTCGTCGATGCGGCGCAGGGGATTCAGGCGCAGACGCTGGCGAACGCCTATCTCGCGATCGAGAACAACCTCGAGATCATCCCGGTCGTCAACAAGATCGACCTCCCGCAGGCCGATCCTGATTCCGTCGCCGCCGAGGTGGGGGAGTTGGTCGGCGTGCCGGCAGAGAAGGTCTTGCGCATCTCCGCCAAGACCGGCGAAGGCGTCGAGGACGTGCTCGACGCGATCATCGCCGGGATCTCGCGGCCGGAGGGCGACCTCGACGCGGCCGCTCGGGCGCTCGTTTTCGATTCCTCCTACGATCAGTACCGCGGCGTGGTGGCGTTCGTCCGCGTCGTCGACGGTCGGTTTCGGACGGGCGAGGGGCTGCGGGCGATGGCCGCCGGTACGCGGTTCGAAGCCGAAGAGCTGGGGTTCTTTTCCCCTTTCCGGAGCCCGACTGAGACGCTCGAGGCCGGTGAGGTGGGATACGTCATCACCGGGCTGAAGGACGTCAGCCGCCTTCGTGTCGGCGACACGCTGACGAGCGCGCGGCACGGTGCCGCCGATCCTCTTCCCGGCTACAAGGAGGTCAAGCCGACGGTCTTTGCCGGCCTCTATCCCACCGATTCCGACGACTACCCCGAGCTCCGCGACGCGCTCGAGAAGCTGAAGCTGAACGACGCCTCGCTCTTCTACGAGCCTGAGACCTCCAAGGCACTCGGCTTCGGCTTTCGCTGTGGGTTTCTCGGCCTCCTGCACATGGAGATCGTGCGCGAGCGGCTCGAGCGGGAGTTCGACCTCGACCTGCTCGTCACCGCTCCGAACGTCGCCTACCGCGTCTACCTCCAGGACGGGACCGAGGTCGAGGTGCACAGTCCGGCCGGCATGCCGCGCGAGTTCGAGCGCGTCGAGGAGCCCTACATCCGCGCGACGACGATCGTCCCGAAGGAGTACGTCGGCACCGTGATGGAGCTGAACACCGAGCGCCGTGGCCGCTTCGACCACATGGAGTACCTGAGCGAGGAGCGGGTGATGCTCTCGTACGACCTTCCTCTGGCGGAGATCGTCTACGACTACTACGACCAGCTGAAGAGCCGGACGAAGGGCTACGCAAGCTTCGACTACGACATCATCGGCTTCGAGGAAGGCGACCTCGTCCGCGTCGACGTCCTGCTGGCGGGCGAGCCGGTGGACGCGCTCAGCTTGATCGTTCACCGCCAGGGCGCCTATGCCCGCGGCCGTGCGCTCGTCGACCGGCTACGCGAGGAGATTCCGCGCCAGATGTTCGACGTTCCGGTGCAGGCGGCCATCGGCTCCCGCGTGATCGCCCGCGAGACGATCAAGGCGCGGCGAAAAGACGTGCTCGCCAAGTGCTACGGCGGGGACGTCACGCGCAAGCGCAAGCTGCTCGAGCGCCAGAAGAAGGGGAAGAAGCGGATGAAGCAGGTCGGCTCCGTGGAAGTGCCGCAGGAGGCCTTCCTCGCCGTCCTCAACCTGGACGGAGAGAAGCGATGAGCGTGGCGGGCGGGGTTCGCCACCTCTACGTGCACGTGCCCTTCTGCGCACACCGCTGCGGGTACTGCGACTTCGTCACGCTTGTGGGTCGCCCCACGGAGCATGGGCGCTACGTGGACGCTCTACTCGCCGAGCTCGAGCTGGAGCGGAGGCTGCTCGCCGATCGCGTCGAGACGGTCTTCCTCGGCGGCGGCACGCCGACTTTCACTGAACCGGCGGAGCTCCGGCGGCTTCTGGCCGGCCTCCCGCGCGCCGCCGAGGTGACCGTGGAGGCGAACCCAGAGACGGTGACGCCTGAGCTCGCCGCCCTCCTCCGCGCGGAAGGCGTGACCCGGGTCTCGCTCGGTGCGCAGACGTTCCAGGCCCATCTGCTGCAGGTACTCGAGCGGCGCGCCGAGCCCGAGGACGTCCGCCGCGCCTATTACCATCTGCGCGATGCCTGTTTTGACAACATCTCGCTGGATCTCATCTACGGGATCCCTGGCCAGAGCACCTCCGATCTCGAGCGGGATCTCAGCGAAGCTCTAGCCCTGGGCCCCGAGCATCTTTCGTGCTACGAGCTGGAGGCCAAGGCCGGTACCCGCTTCACCCACGCGTACGGGGAGGAGCTGGGCCGCCAGGCCGAATCGATGGAGGGGTACTTCGAGCTCGTCGTCGAGACGCTCGTCGGCGCCGGCTATCGCTGGTATGAGACCGCCAACTTCTGCCGCGCTGACCGTCGTGCCCGCCACAACCTCGCCTGTTGGCGCGGCCGCGACTATCTCGGGCTCGGCATCGGGGCCGTCTCCACGGTCGGAGGTCTGCGCTGGCGCAACGCTCCGCGGCTGGCGGCATACGTCGCCGAGCTCACAGCGGGGCGGCGGCCTGCGAGAGAGCTCGAGGTGCTCGACCCATCGATCCGCATGCAGGAGCGCCTCATGCTCGGTCTGCGGCTCGACGAGCCGGTTCCTTTCGCGGATGTGGCGCCGGCCGTCGACGCCGCTGCTTTGGGACGCCTCGAAGGGTTGAAGCTCGTCGAGCGACGTCAGGACGGGCTCGCCCTCACCCGCAGGGGGCGCTTCCTGGGCGGGGGCGTGACGGCGGAGTTGATCGCGGAAATCCCTGCAAAACAGTACAATTGATCTGATGGCCGACGACCTTCAAGCGACGCTGACACCGCGTCAGGAGGAAATCCTCGTCCGTGTCGTCGAGGAATACGTGGCCACCGGTGAGCCCGTGGGCTCGAAGACACTCGTCGAGCGCTCGGGGTTCGAGGTCTCGTCCTCGACGGTTCGCTACGAGCTCGCCGTGCTCGAGGAGCGCGGCCTGCTCTCGCATCCGCACACGTCCGCAGGGAGGGTTCCGACCGACCTCGGCTATCGCTTTTTCGTCGACCGCGTCATCGAGCGCCTCGAGCCGCGTCCTGCGGAACTCGAGCTCGATCTCGACTTCTCCGAGCTACGGAGCGAGGTCGAGGCGGCCCTGCAGGTGACGACGGACGCGCTGGCCGAGGTGACTCACCTGCTCGCGCTCGTCTCGGCACCGTCGCTCGAGACGACGACCGTCCGGCGCGTTGAGGTCCTGTTGCTCCAGCCGCAGCTCGTGATGGTCGTCGTGATCACGGCCACGGGCGGGGTGACGAAGCGGCTCTTCACGTTCTCCGAGCCGGTCGACCCGGGTCTCGCTGAGTGGGCCGGCGAGTACCTGAACGAAAGCCTCGGGGACCGGCAGCTCGCCGCGCGGATGTTGCGCGCCCGCCTCGAGGACCCGCACCTCGGGGCCAGGGAGCGAGTGTTCCTCGCGGAGCTCGCGCCGGCGTTCGCAACCATCCTCGAGACGCGCGAGCAGGCGTTCTTCGTCGGCGGGACAGCCGGTCTTCTGGGCGAGTTTCGGACCGACGATCTCGCCGGCTATCGGCGATTGCTCGAGCTGCTGGAGCAGCGGGCCGTCACGCTCGAGCTCGTGCGGGCAAGCCTCGTGTCGAAAAGGCCCTTCGTGCGCGTGGGCTCAGAGCTCGACGACCCGCAACTGGCGACCGTGGCCCTCGTCGGAGCGCCTTACGGCCTCCAGAACCGCAATCTCGGAACGGTCAGCCTCGTCGGGCCGATGCGGATGGACTACGTCAAGGCTATCGACGCAGTCCGCACTGCGGCCCGAGAGCTCTCGCGCTTCGTCGAGGACGTGTACGAGGAGTAGGTCCGGGCTCGACCGGATCCGGCTTGAGCCGTCAGTAATCTAAGAACGTGGCAACCGCGAAGCGCGATTACTACGACGTTCTCGGCCTGGAGCAGAGCGCGTCCGAGAAGCAGATCAAGTCCGCGTTCCGAAGGCTCGCGCACGAGCTGCACCCCGATGTCTCGGATCATCCGGACGCGCAGGAGCGCTTTCGCGAGGCCGCGGAGGCCTACGAAGTCCTGGCGAAGTCCGAAACGCGCGAGCTGTACGACCGCTACGGGCACGAGGGCCTGCGAACGGGAGGGTTCCGGCCGAGCGACGTCGACTTCGGGAGCATCGCCGACCTCTTCTCCGTCTTTTTCGGGGACGATCTGTTTGGAGGCGGCGGACTTGGGGCTCGCCGGGCGCGGGGGGCCGACGTTCTCGCGGAGGTCGAGGTCGAGCTTGCGGAGGCTGCGAGCGGCGTCACGCGGTCAGTGCCGTTCCCCGTCGCGGTGCCGTGCGCGACCTGCGAGGGAACCGGGGCCGCTCCGGGGACGAGCCCTCAGACGTGCTCCCGGTGCGAGGGCTCTGGCCGGCTGCAGTCCATCTCCTCCTCCGTCTTCGGGCAGTTCATCCGGACTCAGCCGTGTCCCGAATGCTCCGGCGCAGGGCGGGTGCTTCGCACCCCGTGCCCGGACTGCGGTGGTGTCGGGCGGCGGGCGGAAGAGCGGACGCTCGAGGTCGACATCCCGCCCGGCATCCACGATGGCCAGCGCATCCGCGTCTCGGGAGAAGGGCACGCAGGCGAGCTCGGCGGAAGGGCGGGGGACGTCTACGTCCAGGTGCACGTGCGGCCTGACCCGCGCTTCGTGCGCGACGGCAACGACATCGTCTCGACCGTTGACTTGACGATGACGGAGGCCGCGCTCGGGACCGCAACGGCGATTCCGACGCTGGACGGCGAGATCGAAGTGGACTTCAAGCCGGGCACCCAGCCGGGCGAGATCAGGGTGCTCCGTGGCCGCGGAATGCCTGTGCTCCAGGGCTTCGGCCGCGGCGATCATCGTCTCCTCGTCAACGTGGGCGTGCCACGCAACCTGACAGAGGACCAGCGCCGCCTGCTCGGGGAGTTCGCGCGGGCCGAACACGACGACAATTACAAGCCCGACGAGGGGTTCTTCGAGAAGCTGCGGGCTGCGTTCCGCTGAGCGACTCACTTCTCCGCCGCGTCTCGGTTCGCGTCGCGCGAGAGCGCGGCGAGGAGGCGCGTGCCGTCCTGATCGACCTCTTTCCGGAAGGTTTCGAGGAAGTCGAGGTCGATGGGGGCATCGAATTCGCCGCCTACACTCGGGCGGGCGGCGAGGAGCGTCTGTGGCAGGTCTTCGGCCCCGGGGTCGCCCAGGACGTGGATGCAGGCTGGAGCGAGGCCTGGAAGAACTTTCACCGTCCGCTCCGCGTCGGCGAGCTCTGGGTCGGGCCTCCCTGGGAGAAACCGGATGAGGGCTCGGTTCCGGTCGTCATCGACCCTGGTCGCGCATTCGGCACAGGTGCGCATCCGACGACACGCCTCTGTCTCGAGCACCTGCTCGGGCACCCGCGCGTGCCTCTTCTTGACGTGGGCTCGGGATCGGGCGTCTTGTCGATCGCTGCAGCGAAGCTCGGCTACTCGCCGGTCGTCGCCCTCGATCTCGACGAGGCTGCCGTCGAAGCCACGCGGGCGAACGCGAAAGCGAACGGTGTCGAGCTCGAGGTACGGCTGGCCGACGTGTTCATCGACCCGTTGCCGTCCGCCGTGCTCGTGCTCGCCAACATCGCTCTCGCTCCGGTCGAGCAGCTGGCCTCCCGGATCGAGTCCCACGAGCTGATCGGCTCGGGGTATCTGGTCAGCGAGCAGCCGGAGCTCCCCGGCTGGAAACGGGTGGAGCGGCGGGAGGTCCAGGGCTGGGCCGCCGACCGGTTCCTGCGCCGCTAGGGACAGCGGGCCGGCAGCCTTAGGTCGGCTAGCATCGGGCGGTCATGGCGACCTTCTCCGTCCGTTTTCTCGGCTGCAAGGTGTCGCAGACAGACGCGCACGAGCTCCGCGAGCGGCTGTTGGCCGAGGGCCACATCGAGTCGGAGGGGGAGACTGACGTCGCGGTCGTGAACACGTGCTGCGTGACGAACGAGGCTGTCCGCAAGTCGCGCCAGGCGGCTCGGAGGGCGTCGCGCCGCGCGCGGCGCGTCTATGTCACCGGTTGCGGAGCGAATCTGGGGAGTGGCCTCGACGGGCTCCCTGACAACGTTGACGTCGTTCCTCTTCCGAGCGAGCGGGCGGTCGCTTTCGTGTCGGGAGCCGTCGGCTCGATCGGGTGCGTTCAGAGAGACGCCGGTCTCGATCGGGTGCGCGCATTCGTCAAGGTTCAGGACGGCTGCAGCTTCTCGTGCGCGTTCTGTGTGATCCCGAAGGTGCGTGGGCGGTCTCGCAGCCGCCGGGCGGAGGCCGTCCTCGGAGAGATTCGCCGTCGCGTGGCAGCCGGGCACCGCGAGGTCGTGCTGACGGGCATCAATCTTGGCTGCTATCGCGACCGGGAGGCCGGGCTCGACCTGCCGGGGCTCATCCGAGAAGCCGGTGACACACCGGGCCTCGCACGACTGCGCCTCTCGTCGATCGAGGTGAACCACGTGAACGACGCGCTCCTCGCCGCTATGCAGGCGAGGCGAACGATCGCACCTCACCTCCACGTGCCGCTCCAGTCGGGGGACGACGGCGTCCTCCGCGCGATGGGGCGGCGCTACGACGCGGCGACGTACCTCCGCCGGGTCGCGAAGGCAGAGGGCTTCAACCTCACGACGGACGTCATCGTCGGTTTTCCGGCCGAGGACGACTCGGCGTTCGGAAACACCATGCGCACGATCGAGGCGGCCGGGGTGAGCAAGGTGCACGTCTTTCCGAACTCGCCGCGGCCCGGGACGCGAACCGCCGCCGAGGACACCGTCGCTCCTGCCGTGAAGAAGGAGCGGAGCGCTCGCCTGCGTGCGTTCTCAGCAGAGGCGTGCCGGCGCAGGTGGCTGGGCAAAGTCGGTTCCGATGACGTTGTTCTCGTGGACAGGCCGGGGCGGGGCTACGGGAGCGACTACACACCTTGGCTCGTGGAGTCCCCCGTCGGCGCGTTCGTACGGGCGCGGGCCCGGTCCGTGACGGAGGAGGGTGTCCTTGGCATCGCAGCGTGACTGCCTCTTTTGCACGCTCGTGCGGGAAGGCGACCACGTCAACACCGCAGCAGGGTTCGTCGCCATCGAGGACATCAATCCGAAGGCGCCCGTGCATCTGCTTGTGCTTCCCGAGCGGCACGTGGACACGTTTCGGGACGTGGGCGAGTTCGAGAGCGATGAGGCGAAGCGCATGCTCGAGTTCGTGGCGGGCACCGCCCAGAAGGCCGGCCTGGAGGACTACCAGGTGATTGTCAACGTCGGCCCGGGCGCGGGTCAGACGGTGTTCCATCTCCACTGGCACGTCCTCGGCGGGGGGAGGCCCTTCGAATGAGCCTGATCGCCCGGATCGAGCAGGAGCTCACGGACGCGATGCGCGCTCGTGACCAGGAGCGCACCGGCACGTTGCGCATGACTCTCTCGGCGCTTCGGATGGCCGAGAAGGAGCTTCAACGCCCCCTCAAGGAGGACGAGGAGCTGCAGGTGCTCCAGCGCGAGCGCAAGCGCCGCACCGAGGCTGCCGAGGCGTTCAGGGACGGCGACCGTCACGAGCAGGCCGAGCAGGAAGAGCGCGAGCTCGCCGTCATCGAGGAGTTCATGCCCGAGCCCATGTCTGAGGACGACATCGAGCGGATCATCGACGATGCCATCGCCGAAACGGGCGCGACCTCGCTCGGGGACCTGGGCCGCGTGATGGCGGACGTGATGCCACAGGTCGCCGGTCGCGCCGACGGCTCGACCGTCAGCCAGCTCGTCCGCGAGAAGCTCGCCTAGCCGGCACACATCCGACCCACTGCGCGCGCCACACACGCGCCGCGCCCCCGTACGCTGAAAAGCGGAGGGAGGCATGCGGCGGCCCCGGCCACGATTTCGCCGTCCGCCTCACTACACTCTTCCTCGTTGCAGGAAGTTCTCTCGGTTTCCAACGAGGTCGCGGCCGAGCTCGCCGCGGTCGACGACGGCATCCTCGGCGCGCTCCGCGACCGCCTCGGCATCGCCCTTCTCCTGCGCGGAAACAGGCTCACCCTCGAGGGCGACGACGACCGCGTCGGTCAGGCCCGCGCAGTCGTCGACGAGCTCGTGGAGCTCGTCGAGGGCGGTCACGCCATCGGCCCGGGCACCGTCGACGCGGTGCTCTCCGCACTCGACGCGGCACGGGACCCGCGCGAGGTGTTCGAAGACGTCGTGTGGCGGCACCGCGGCACCAAGATCACGCCGAAGACGGTGAACCAGAAGCGCTACGTCGACGCGATTCGCGACTGCACGATCACCTTCGGCATCGGGCCTGCCGGCACCGGCAAGACCTACCTCGCCATGGCACTCGCGGTGGCCGCGATGTCAGAGCGCGAGGTGAGTCGCATCATCCTCACGCGCCCAGCCGTCGAGGCCGGCGAGCGGCTTGGCTTCCTCCCCGGCGACATGCTCGCCAAGGTCGACCCGTACCTGCGCCCGCTCTTCGACGCCCTCTACGACATGCTCGACGCAGACCGGCTGAACTCCTACCTGGAGAAGGGCACGATCGAGGTGGCGCCCCTGGCTTTCATGCGCGGCCGCACCCTGAACGACTCCTTCATCATCCTCGACGAGGCGCAGAACACGACGCCCGAGCAGATGCAGATGTTC
>JBDTRS010000054.1:0-13529 GCA_039931575.1 Gaiellaceae bacterium | reverse complement strand
CAGAACCTCTTCTTCGGCGCCGGCTCGAGCGTCGCGCGCTTCTACAGCGAGGCCCTCGACCTCTGGCCCGCCGATGACGAGGAGCGCCCGTATCTCCTCCTCCGCCACGGCAAGGCGCTTCATCCGCGCGGAGGAGGCACGGACGTGCTCACGGCGGCGGCGGAGCAGCTGCTCGACGCCGGCGACCGGGAGGCGGCGGCCGAGGCCGAGACGCTGCTCGGAGAGGTGCTCTGGCTCCAGGGACGCCAGGCGGAGGCCTTCGAGCACCTCGAAGGCGCGGTCGCCCTCCTCGCCGACGAGCCGGCATCCCGCGCAAAGGCCCTCACGCTCGCTGACCTCGCGCGCTTCCGGGCGATCGGCGACAGGGCCGCAGAGGCGGTCCTCGTCGGATCGGAGGCGCTGGCTATGGCCGAGGCGCTCGGTCTCGACGAGCTCCGCGCCCACACGCTCAACACGCTCGGCCTCGCCCGGGTGATGACGGGCGATCGCAGCGGCCTCGACGATCTCCAGCGTTCGATCGACATCTCCCGCGGCCTGGTGACCTACGAGCTGTCGCGCGGGCTCAACAACCTCGCCAGCACGCTCGTCGCGCTGGGCGAGCTCGACGAGGCCCACCAGCTGTACGCGGAGTCGGCCGCGGTGGCCGAGCGGCTCGGGTGGACGGCGGCCATCCTCTGGCTCGTCGCCGAGCAGGCCGACGCCCATTACCACCGCGGCCAGTGGGACGAGGCCCTGGCGGTCACCGAGAAGATCCTGCAGGAGGCGGCCTCGGGCGAGCGCCATCTCCGGGAGATCGACGCCCACGTGATCGGAGCGTTGATCCGCCTCGACCGCGACGATCCCGACGGCGCTCTCGAGCACTCCGCCGCTGGGCTCGAGTTCGCCCGCGAGTCCCCTGACCCGCAGACGCTCTTCCCCGCGCTCGCCTGTCGCGCACGGGTGCTAGCCGAGCTCGGCCGCAGAGAGGAGGCCGACGAGGTCGTCCGCGAGCTCCTGGAGCGATGGCGCTCGAGCCCGGCGACTCTGGCGTCCACCTGGCTCAGCTATGCCTGTCCGGCGATCGTCGCGCTCGGCCGAGGCGAGGAGCTCGCCGCTGTGGCCAAGGACGCGCTCGTCACGACGAAGTGGCTGGAGGCAGGGCTCGCCCTCGCGGGCGGCGACTTCGAGAAGGCAGCGCGCGTGTATGCACGGATCGGCTCGCGGCCGGACGAGGCGCACGCGCGCCTGCGCGCCGCCGAAACGCTCGCCGAGGCCGGCCGGCGCAAGGAGGCGGAGCAGGAGCTCGAGACGGCGACCGCGTTCTTCGAGGAGGTCGGGGCCGCCCGCTACGTGCGCATGGCCGGGGAACTCCTCACGTCAAGCTAGACATCTTCGACGGCGACCGGCTTTCCGTTGGCGCCGATGTCGCGCAGCAGGTCGTGATCGAGCGCTTCGGCCTGGATCAGCGCGAACAGCTGCTGCCCGTCCGGAGTCACCCAGAAGCTCGTGAGATTCGAGCCTCCGCGCCTCGTGAGCGCGTCCTCGACGTCCTTCTTGCGCACCTTCGGGTCGCTCGCCTTCACGGGGATCCACCAATGAGGTGGCATCCGCACCCTCCTTTGTGGCTCGACGGCCCGATCATGCGCGATTCGAGGCCTCCGGGCAAGGAGGTCCTAATCCCCCTTTCCAGGGAGGGGTGGCGCCGTCTTAGCAAGGAGAATTGAGGTTTAGACAGCTTTTTGGGAAGGGTGCTGCGGTTCGATGGGAGTCATGCGAGAGGCAGAGAACGCCGCACGTAACGACGTGTCCATGACGGTTTTGCCGCGCCCTGCCCTGACACCAGTCGACACGCTCGTCGATTCCTACCGCCGCCTGGCGGAGGTCTTTCACGACGTCCTCTCCGAGCAAGAGCTGGACGCCGTTCTCGAGCGGATCGCGGACACCCTCGGCGACCTCGTTCCCTTCGATGCCTTCACCATCTACCAGGCCGACGAAGGCCGGCGCGTCCTCATCCCCCTGATGTCTCGAGACAAGTGGGCGGAGGAGATCATGGGCGACCAGCCGCTTTTCGGCGAGGGCATCACCGGGTGGGTCGTCGAAGAGCGCCAGCCCCAGCTCGTCAACGAGGCGCATCTCGACCCGCGCATCAAGGTCGTCCCAGGGACACCGCCGGACGAGCCCGAGGCGCTCATCTCCGTGCCCCTCGTCGCGCGCGGCGCCATCAAAGGGGCGCTCAACGTCTACAGGCTCGGCGACAGCGCCTCCTTCACCGAGGAGGAGTTCGAGCTCGCCCAGCGCTTCGGCGACGCTGCCGCGCTCGCGCTCGACAACGCCCAGGTGCGCGCGGGGCTCGAGCTCGAGGCCCAGACCGACTCGCTCACCGGCCTCTACAACCACCGCTACTTCCACGATCGCCTCCGCGCCGAGCTCAACCGAATCAGCCGCGCGCACGACTCGATCGCAGTGCTCATGCTCGACATCGACGATTTCAAGCGGGTCAACGACATCTTCGGGCACGGAGTCGGCGACCAGGTGCTCGTCTCGCTCGCGGGCATCCTGCGCGAGACGGTGCGCTCGTCCGACGTCGTCTGCCGCCTCGGCGGCGAGGAGTTCGGGATCATCATGGCCTCGTGCGACGCGGGCGACGCGCTCGGCCTCGCCGGCCGGCTCGCCGAGCGGCTCGCCCAGGAGGAATTCGATCCCGCGGGCAGGCTCACGCTCTCGATCGGCATCTCCCAGGGCCCCGAGCACGCCATGAACCCGCGCGAGCTCGTCGCGTGCGCCGAGGCAGCGATGATGACCGCCAAGGCACGCGGCAAGAATCAAAACGTCTTCTTCGACGACCGGGCGACCGAGCGCCCGGTCGGCAGGAACGGCCGCGAGGACGTGCGCTCGATCGCGCACCTGAAGATGCTGCAGAGCCTCGCGGGGCGCCTCAACCGGCTGAACGACGTGCGCGAGATCGGCTCGGTGATCGTGAACGAGCTCCGCGGCCTCATCGACTACCACAACTGCCGCGTCTACATCGCGAACGGAGACGTGCTCTTTCCGATCGCTTTCAAGGGCACGCTCGGCCAATACACCGAGGAGAGCGCCGACGACCTCACCTGTCAGTTCGGCGAGGGCTTCACCGGCTGGGTGGCCGAAACGGGGAGCTCCCTCCTGCTCGCGAACGCGATGGACTGCGAGTTCGCCGTCACCATCCCCGGCACCGACGACCTCGATGAGTCGGTCATCGCCGTGCCGCTCAAGTACGGAGCCCGTGTGAGCGGCGTCGTCGTCATCTCCAAGCTCGGCGTGAGCCAGTTCGACGAGGACGACGTCCGTCTGCTCGAGGTGCTCGCGGGCCACGCCTCGGTCTCGCTCGAGAACGCGCGGCTCTACGAGGCGGAGCGCATGGAAGCCGAGCGCGCGAAGGAATCCCTCTCGATCGCGAACGACCTCCTCGACTTCAGCCGCAGGCTCGCGACCGCCGAGGGGCTGGACGAGGTGCTCGCGCGACTCGTCCAGCTCACCGCCCGGACGCTCCAGTCCTCGAGAACCTCTGTATGGCTCCAGGAAGGTCCAGGAGGCGACCTCGCGGCCCAGGCCTTCTGGGGCTACCCCGACACGCTTCGCGCCGAGACGGAGGCCCTCCGTTATCCGCACGAGATCGTCAGCGGCCTCCTGAACGCCGACGAGCCCTTCGAGCTCGGGCCGGAGGCACTCGCCCAGATCGAGGGGGCACCCGTGGACGGGGCCACGTACGCGGTCGCCCCGCTCCACCTCGACGCCGGCCGCCTCGGCTGTGTCGTCGCCATGGACGCCGACGGGTTCTCCCCGCGCAGGATGCTCCTACTGGCGGGGATCGCGCACCAGGCGAAGCTTGCGATTCAGAACGCAAACGCCTTCGAGAGCCTCGAGGAGACCTTCCTCTCCACCGTCGAGGCGCTCGCGAACGCTCTCGAGGCGAACGACGAGTACACCTCGTCCCACGCCCGCTGGATCACGGACATGGCCCTCGACGTCGGCAAGGAGCTCGGCCTCGACGCGAAGGCCCTGAAGCGGCTGGAGCTCGGCGCTCTCTTCCATGACATCGGCAAGATAGGCATCCCGTCTGCGATCCTCCTGAAGCCGGGCCCGCTTACCCCCGAGGAGCGCGAGGTCATGGAGACGCACCCCGAGCTCGGCGAGCGGATCCTCGCTCCGATCGCGCGCCTCGAGGACGTCCGCCCGATCGTGCGCCACTGCCACGAGCGCTGGGACGGCCAGGGGTATCCGGACGGCCTGAGCGGCGAGGACATCCCCGTCGAGTCGCGCGTGATCTTCGTGTGCGACGCGTTCCACGCAATGACCACCGACCGGCCCTACCGGTCGCGGCTTCCCCTCGAGGAAGCGACCCGCGAGCTCCAGGAAGGCGCGGGCTCGCAATTCGACCCGGCCGTCGTCGAGGCTTTCCTGCGCCTCGCGCCGGGAGCCCTCGAGTTCCACCCGCTCTAGCTCGGCGTTCGCTTACGATCCGGCGGCATGTCCGAGCCGGTGAACGTCTGGGAGTACGAGCGCCTCGCCGAGGAGAAGGTGGAGCCCGGCGCGTGGGGCTACTTCGCAGGCGGAGCGGGCGACGAACGGACGCTCGCGGACAACGTCGAGGCGTTCCTGCGCTGGCGCTTGCGCCCGCGGATGCTCGTCGACGTCGGCTCGGTCACGACCGAGATGACCCTGATCGGCCGGGAACTCTCCCTGCCCATCCTCGCGGCGCCGACGGCGTTCCAGCGCCTCGCCCACCCCGACGGCGAGCTCGCGACCGCACGGGCTGCGGCGGCGGTCGGGACGGTCATGACCCTCTCGACGCTCGGCAGCGTCTCGCCGGCCGAGCTCACGGCGGCCGCGCCGGACGGGAGACGCTGGTTCCAGCTCTACTGGTCGCGCGACCGAGAGTTCACGAAGGCGCTCGCGCAGTCGGCGGAGGAGGCGGGTTTCGAGGCGATCATGCTCACCGTCGACCTGCCGGCGGCGGGCCGGCGCGAGCGCGACATCAGGGCGGCGTTCGAGATCCCGTCCGACCTGCCGCTGCCGAATCTCCCGCGCCACCTGGGGAGCGGCGACTTCCACGCCACGCTCGGCGAGGTGGTCGATCCGACGATCACCTGGCGCGATCTCGAGTGGCTGCGCTCGGTCACGAGCCTCCCGCTCGTCATCAAGGGAATCCTCACGGCCGAGGACGCGCGCCTGGCGTGCGAGCATGGCATGGACGGCGTCGTCGTCTCGAACCACGGCGGCCGCCAGCTCGACGGAGTGGCGGCGAGCCTCGACGCCCTCCCGGAGGTCGTGGAAGCGGTCTCGGGCCGCTGCCTCGTCCTCTTCGACGGGGGCATCCGCCGCGGGACGGACGTCGTGACCGCGATGGCCCTCGGAGCCCGCGCCGTCCTCGTCGGCCGGCCGCTCATCTGGGGCCTCGCCGTCGCGGGCGAAGAAGGGGTCCGCCGGGTGTTCGAGCTCCTCCGCGCCGAAGTCGCGCTCGCCCTGCTCCTCCTCGGCTGCCGCACCCCGGAGGCGCTCACGCCTGCACACGTGCGTCGTAGCGCCTGAACGCCGGCAGGGCGAGCGCGAGGAGCGCGACGCCGACGACGCAGAGAACTCCTCCGGAGACGACCGAAGCGCGCACGCTCGAGAGCGAGGCCACCACTCCGGACTCGAGGTTCCCGAGCAGCGGGCCGCTGGAGTAGCTCACCTGCTCGATACCGGCCAGGCGGCCACGCAGGCGGTCGGGGATCGTCTGGTTCCAGAGCGTCCCCCGGAAGATCCCGCTGATCATGTCCGCCGCGCCGGCCAGCCCGAGGCAGATGAGCGCGAGCGGGAGGTTGCGAGCGAGGCCGAAGCCCACGATCGCCACTCCCCAGGCCCCGGCGGCCCAGATGATCGCGAGGCCGTGCCTGTGAACCCGGGAGACCCAACCGCTCGTCAGCGTCGCGAACAGCGCGCCCACCGACGGTGCGGCGTAGAGGAGGCCGAGCACGCTGGCGCCGCCGAACCCCTCCGCGATCGCGGGGAAGAGGGCCATGGGCATCCCGAAGAACATGGCGACCATGTCCACGCCGTAGCTCCCGAGGAGCTCCCGGCGGCTCCACGCGTAGCGAACGCCCTCGACGATGCTCCTGAGGCTCGGCGGCTCTGCTTCCGGAGGCGGCGGGACCGCCCGCATGAGCGCGAGGGCGACGAGGGAGGCTCCAAACGTGGCCACGTCGAGGCCGTACGTCGCCGGGAGGCCGATCGAGGCGATGAGGATGCCCCCGACCGCCGGGCCCGCGATCTGCCCGACGGTGCCTCGGAAGGAGTCGAGCGCGGACGCGGCCGGCAGCTCCTCTCGCGTGACGAGCCGGGGGATCATGGAGTCGAGTGACGGCCGCTGAAAGCCGTCGAGCCCGGCCATCACGGGCGCGATCACGAACAGAACCCAGACCTGGGGCCGCTCGAGCAGCGAGTTCACGAGCAGGACGACGACGGCGATCCCCAGCGCCAGCTCGGCGAACTGGCGCATCCGCCTGCGGTCGATCGCATCCGCGAGCGCGCCGCCGATGAAGGCCGTGACGAGCAGCGGCCCGAGCTCGGCGAGGCTGAGGAGGCCGACGGCGAGCGACGACCCGGTGAGCTGGTACACCTGGTACGGCAGGGCCACGTAGGTGACCATCGAGCCGAAGAAGGAGAACGCCTGCCCCGCGAAGAGCAGCCGGTAGTCCCGGTGGCGCCGCAGCGGCCCGACGTCCATCGCGGCCGTCCCCAACAGGCGGCGAAGCGGCCCCGCCTCCTCGACGGCCAGCCCCGGAACAGGCGGAGCCGGGCCGAGCCGCTCGGCCTCGTGGCTAGCTCGTGGCTGCCCGCGCTCCTCGTCGATGCGCGGAGACTACGAAGGTGGCTGGCCGGAGGAGGCTAGAGAGCCTGGAGACCGACGGTGACGCCGCCGGTATACGCGCCGATCGGGTCGACCTCGATGTAGTACGCGCCCGTGGTCGTGAGGGGCACGTCCCAGCTCGTCCCGCCGGTGCCCGAGAAGGCGCCGCCACCAACGGGGACGTTGCCGGCCGTGAGGTAGACCTGGAAGCCGACCGTGCTCGAGGGCGAGCCGGCTCCGATCGTGACGTTCGAGGCCGTGAAGCGGACCGTCTGGCCAGAGTTGCCGTTGAAGGTGATCTTCCCGTTCTGACCCGGGGTCGAGAGCGTGAGGCTGGCCGAGCCGCCGACGTTCGCCGAGGCGGTTACGTCTGCCGAGACGACGTAGAACGTGACCGTGATGCTTCCGGTCGAGGCGGCCTGCGGGTCGACGGTGATCTTGTAGGTGCCGCCGAGCGGAAGCGTCTTCGGCTCGATGAAGCCGCCGTCGGTCGTGAACGTGTCGGAGACGAGCGACAGGCCGTCGGGCCGAGTGATCTTCACCTTCACGCTCGGCATCGTCACGCCCGTGACGTTGAAGCTCACGCGCTGGTTCAGCACGCCGCTGAAGGTGCGCGTCGCGTTCTGGCCCGGGACCGTGGTCGTGACGGTCGCCCCTACTCCGGCGGACGCGGTGCCGGTGGTGTCAGCCGGGACGGTGTAGAGCTTGAGCGTAATGCTGCCGAAGGCGGCTTGCTGTGGGTCGACCAAGACCTTGTACGTGCCCGCCACAGCCAGAGTGGCTACCTCGAAGAAGCCGCCGTCGGTGCCGACGGTCTTGGAGGCGAGCTGGGTTCCGTCGGGCTTCAGGATCGCGACCTTGACGCTGCAGCAGGCAGAGGCGCCGATCGTGACACCGGTGAGGTTGAGGCTGACGCGCTGGCCGGCGGTGCCCGAAAAGCTGAGCTTCGCGTTCTGGCCGGGCGCCGTCGTGGTGACCGTCGTCGCCGCGCCCGTCGCGGCGATCGAGCCCGTGAGGTCGGCCGGGACGACGTAGAGATTGACGTCCGCGCTCCCGACGGAGGCGCCCTCGGGATCGATGAGAATCTTGTAGTTCCCCGCCACGGGCAGGACCTTCACGTCGAGGTAGGCACCCGCCGGGCTGACGGCGACCGGCGAGGCGAGCAGCGGTGTCCCGTCCGGCTTCAAGACATTGAGCCTGGCCGAGGCGACGGTCACGTTGGAGACGAGAACGCTGATGCGCTCGTTGAGCGTGCCGGTGAACGTGAGGTAGCCGTTCTGGCCAGGTTGGCTCGACGTCACCGTCACGGCCGATCCTCCGGCAGTGATGGGAGCTGTGGTGTCGGGCGGGACGTTGTAGAGCGCAAAGGTGAGAGAGCCGGTCGCGTCCCCGCCCGGATCGACGAGCACCGTGTAGGTGCCGGTGACCGGCAGCGTCTGCGCTTCGATGAAGGCGCCTGCGGGCGCCGCGGGCGTCACGTTGCGCGACGTCAGCAGCGCGCTGTCCGGCTTCAAGATCGAAACCTTGCCCGTGAAGTCGGTTCCCGTCACGCTGAGGCTCACCCGGCCGGCGGCCGTTCCGCTGAACGTGAAGCGGGCCGCCTGCCCGGGAACCGTGGTGGTGCCGGTCGTGGGCGTCCCGTCTGCTGTGACGGCCGCGGAGGTATCGGCCGGGACGACGTAGGCCTGGACGGTCACGCTCCCCGTCGCCATGAGCTTCGGATTGAGGAAGACCGTGTAGGTGCCGTCCTGGGGCAGCGTCTTCGGATCAACGAAAGTGCCGGAGCTCGCAAAGGTGATCGGGTTGACCAGCGTCGTGCCGTCCGGGTTGAGGACCGAGACGTTCGCGAGCGACGTCGTGACCGATGTGACGTTGAGCGCTACGCGCTGGCCCGTCGTGCCCGCGAATGTGAGCGCCGCGTTCTGGCCAGGGGTCCCCGTCGCAATGGTCGTGGGCGTGCCGTCCGTCGTCAGGGTTCCGGTCGCGTCGGGCGGTACGTTGTAGAGCCGGAGAGTCATCTTCCCCGTGTAGGTCGAATTGGGGTTGATGACGAGCTTGTAGGTGCCTGTCGAAGGCAATGTCTGGGTGTCCACGAAGCGCGGGCTCTTGCCCATGTTGATCGCGAAGAGCGCGAGCCCATTCGGCTTGAGGAGGGAGACCTTCGAGAGCGCAATCGTGGACGAGCTGATGTTCAGCGAAACCCGCTGGCCCGCGCTGCCGCTGAAGGACGCCGTCGCCGAAGTGCCAGCCGTCGAGATGGTCACGGTCACGGCGGGTCCGCCCGGGACGATCGTAAAGGTCGAGGCCCCGGCACTACCGCCGAGCGCAGCCATCACCACCGTCGCCAGGACGGCAGCAAAAACGACACGGATAGAGCGGTCGCGGCGCACCTATGTCTCAAGGTAGCCGCCCCCCGAAGGCACTTCCCTCCCCCAGATGGGTGGCTCTGGCGGTTATCCGCGGCTGGGAAGCTCGATCCAGACGTCGGCCCCGCCACCCGTGTTCGCCGCGCGCGCCGCGCCGCCGTGCGCCCGCGCGATCAGGTCGACGATTGCGAGCCCGAGGCCGGCGCCGGGGGAACCGCGGCCCGCGTGGTCGCGTGTGAACGGGTCGAAGGCCCGCTCGAGGAAGGGATCCGAGAAGCCTGCGCCCTCGTCTTGCACGTGCAGCCCGACCAGGCCGTTCCGCGCGTCCGCCCGCAGGAGAATCCGGCCGCGACCGTGCCGGAGGGCGTTCTCCACGAGGTTCCCGAGCGCCTGCTCGAGCCGAAGCCGGTCGGCAGACAGGTGCACTTCTCCAGCGGCCTCCGTCTCGAGCTGGCGGCCGCTCTCTGCGGCCCGGCGCGCATACCGCTTCCGGACGTCGTCGAGGATCTCCCGAGCGTCCAGAGGCTCCCGCCGCACGGGGAGCGACCCGCCCTCGGCCCGGGCGAGGACGAGCAGGTCCTCGGCCAACTGGGAGAGCCGGTCGGTCTCTTCGGCTGCCGAGCGAAGCGCCTCCTCGAGCTCCTCGGGCGAGCGCTTGCGCCGAAGGGCGAGCTCGAGCTCCGTGCGCAGGGCGGCAAGAGGCGTCCTCAGCTCGTGACTCGCGTCCGTCACGAAACGGCGTTCCCGCTCGAGTGCGTCCTCGAGCCGCTCGAGCATCTGGTTCAGGGTTCTCCCGAGCGCCGCGATTTCGTCGTCGGCGGGCGGGAGCGGCAGCCGCCTGCCAGGCTCGGAGACCGAGACGGCCTCCGCCTCTCGGCGCATGCTCTCCACGGGGCGCAGGGCCCTCCCGGCCAGCAGATAGGCCGCCGCAGAGGACAGCAGAAGGAGAAGAGGCCCGGCGGCGAGCAGCTGCGTGAGCAGGCTCTGGAGTGCGTCCTCGTGGGGCTCGAGCGACGCCCCCACGACGACAACCTGGTCGCCGGCCGAAACCCCGAGGAGCCTGACCGGGTCGTCGCCCCCGGGAAGCCTGCTGCGGTCGACCATCAGCTCTCCCGCTCCTCGCGCGCGGGAGACCTCGGCTGCGCTGAGAAGCGGCCTGCCCGCAACGTCCGGCGTCGAGTCGACGATCGCCCCGCGAGCGTCGAGGACCTGCGCGATGCCCTGGCGGTCGAGGTGCCCCTGTCCGGAATCTCCCACCAGGGCGACGACGTCGTCCGCGCGCGCCCGGAGGCTCCGGTCGGTCGCGGCATCGAGAGCCGAGTCCATGCGCAAGTAGAGGACGAGCCCGAGAGCCGCGAGCACGACGGTCATCGCGACCGCGAAGGCGAGCGTCAGCCGCAGGCGAATGGGAAGGCGAGCGAGACGCCGCACGGCTAAGCCCCGTCTTCCCGCAAGCGGTAGCCGGCGCCGCGCACCGTCTCGATCGACTTCACCCCGAAGGGCCTGTCGACCTTCTCGCGCAGGTAGCGGATGTAGACGTCGACGACGTTCGAGCGGTTCTCGTAGGCGAAGTCCCAGGCGTGCTCGATCAGCTCCAGGCGAGAGAGCACGCTGCCCGCATGGCGCATGAGTGTCTCGAGGAGTGCGAACTCCTTGGCCGAGAGCTCGATCTCGGTGCGGTCTCGCCAGACCTGCCGCTTCGCCGGATCGAGCCGGAGAGAGCCGGCCTCGAGGACAGCGGGACGCTCGACGGGGCCGCGCCGGATGAGCGCCCGCAACCGCGCGAGCAGCTCGTCGAACGAGAATGGCTTCGTCAGGTAGTCGTCGGCGCCGCTGTCGAGCCCGGCGACCTTGTCTCCCACGCCGTCCCGTGCGGTCAGCATCAGCACCGGCGCCCAGATGCCGCCCTCACGAAGCTGACGGCAGACGGCGAAGCCATCAGTGTCGGGGAGCATGACGTCGAGGACGATCGCGTCGTAGGGCGTCGCTTGCGCCATCCAGACGGCGTCCTGCCCGTTGACCGCGACGTCGGCTGCGTAGCCTTCCTCGGCAAGCCCGCGGCGCAGAAGGGCCGCCATCTTCTGCTCGTCCTCGACGATCAGCGCGCGCATGTTCGTATTGTCGCGCGCCGTGGGCGCTCAGCTACCCGTATCGGTGTCGGCGCTCTCCGAATGGCCGAGCGCAACGACAATGATCGTTCCTGCCAGGATCTTCTTCATGGTGTGCGAACGCTATGACCGACTGATGAGAGAGGGATGAGAGCAACTCTCATCGGTCTCTCATTCCCGCGCTTTAGCCTTTCTCCCATGTCACCTCACTCGCTCCGCGCACTCGTCCCTTTGGCCTTGCTCGCCTTCGCCGCCGGCTGCGGCGGCGGCTCGAGCTCGGTTCCCACCGCCAGCGCACCCTCCCTTCCGCAGGGAGGCGAGGCCGTGCAGCTCGACCCGAGCACGTTCACCGCGAATGTCGACAACCCCTGGTGGCCGATGAAGCCGGGCAGCCGCTGGGTCTACCGCGAGACCGACGCCGAAGGAACGGTCACTCGCGTCGAAGTCACTGTCATGAGTGGGACGAAGACGATCATGGGAATCGAGTCCCGGATCGTCCACGACGTCCTGACCGAGGACGGCGAGGTGAAGGAGGACACGTACGACTGGTACGCCCAGGACGCCTCCGGCAACCTCTGGTACATGGGCGAGGACACGAAGGAGTTCGACAAGGGCAAGGTCAACACCGAGGGGTCGTGGGAAGCGGGCGTCGACGGCGCCCAGCCGGGCATCCTGATCCCGGCCGATCCAAAGCCGGGCATGCGCTACCGGCAGGAGTACTACGCCGGCCACGCCGAGGACAACGCGCAGGTGCTCGCGCTTGACGGAGCTGCTGTCGTACCGTTTGGATCCCTCGACCACCTGCTGCAGACGAGAGAGACGACCCCGCTCGAGCCGGACCTGGTCGAGGAGAAGTTCTACGCTCGCGGGATCGGCGAGGTCACGGCCCTCACGATCAGCGGAGGCTCCGACCGCGAGGTGCTGCTCAGCTTCACGAGTGGCTAGCCGCCGCCTGTTCGTCGTCACGACCTGAGGCTCGACTGGCATCCTCCTCTCATGAGCGGGGAGCACGCCATTCGCCTCCGCGGCGTGGTCAAGCGTTACGGGCCGATCACAGCCGTCGACGGTCTCGACCTCGACGTGCCGGAGGGGACGTGTGTCGGCCTGCTCGGCCCGAACGGCGCCGGGAAGTCGACGACGATGCGCCTCCTGACCGCCCAGGCGATCGCCGACGAGGGCGAACTCGAGGTTCTCGGGTTCCGGCTGCCTGAGGAGTCGAAGCAAGCTCGGGCCCAGTGCGGAGTCGTGCCGCAGCTCGACAACCTCGATACGACCCTGACCGTCGAGCAGAACCTGCTCGTGTTCGCGCACCTGTACCGAATTGGGCGCTCCGAACGGCGCGCGGCGATCGAACACGCGCTCAGGATGGCGAAGCTGGTCGATCGGCGCGACTCGCGGGTCGACAAGCTGTCGGGAGGGATGCGCCGACGCCTGCTGATCGCGCGTGCGCTCGTGCATCGCCCGCGACTCGCGCTCCTCGACGAGCCGACCGTCGGTCTCGACCCACAGGTGCGGCAGGAGCTCTGGGCACTCATCGACGCGCTACGCACCGAGGGCACGACGATCCTGATGTCCACCCACTACATCGAGGAGGCGCAGCGCCTGGCTGACACGGTCCTGATCATGTCCCATGGCAGCGCCGTGGCCGCCGGCCCGCCCTCGGAGCTCGTGCTCGAGCACGCTGGCCATGAGGTTCTGGAGGTCTACGGTCCGCCCGCGCGGCTGACCGAGGTCGAGGCCGAGGCGGGCGCCGCCGGAATGCGCACCCGGCGAACGGGGACGAGCATCTCGATTCTCGGCGTCGACGGGACGAATGGCTTTGCGATCGCCGGCGAGCGGCGCCCGGCCAACCTCGAGGACGTCTTCGTCCTGCTGACCGGCGAGGAAATCGCCTGATGGCGACCCTCGACGCTCGTGGAGCCCGTCTCGGCCGGCTCGAGCGCTCTGCCCTCACCGGCGTGCTCGTTCGCGAGGCCGTGAACTACTCGTCCTACTGGAAGTCGAGCACGTTCTCCTCGACGGTAGAGCCGACGATCTACCTCCTGGCCTTCGGCTTCGGGTTCGGCTCGCTCGTCAGCACGATCGGCGGCTACGACTACGTCGACTTCGTCGGGACGGGGACGGTGGCGACGGCTGTGCTGTTCTCCAGTGCCTTCCCGGCGATGTTCGGGACGTTCGTCAAGTACCAGTTCCAGCGCACCTACGACG
>JBDTRS010000053.1:0-13622 GCA_039931575.1 Gaiellaceae bacterium | reverse complement strand
GCGTCGCAGCGGAGCGAGCCCTTCTCCATCTCGGCATCCGAGATCCCGAGCTCGACGACGGTCTGGCGGAGGAGCTGGAGGAAGCGCCTGGCCTCGTCCGCGCTGCGGATGTCCGGCTCCGCGACGATCTCGACCAGCGGCGTCCCGCCGCGGTTGAAGTCGACGAGGGAATACTCGGCCCCTGCGATCCGGCCGCCTGCGCCGCCGACGTGGATCGTCTTGGCGGCGTCCTCCTCGAGGTGAGCGCGGACGATGCCGATCCGGCGGTCTTCCTCGGGGCCCGGGACGACAAACGTTCCTCCCGCGCAGAGCGGGACGTCGTACTGGGAGATCTGGTACCCCTTCGGCAGATCGGGATAAAAATAGTTCTTGCGGTGGAAGAGAGCCCGCGAGGCGATCTCGCAACCGAGGGCGACTCCAAGCTTGACCGTCCACTCGATCGCTTTCTTGTTCGGAACGGGCAGTGTGCCCGGATGCGCGAGGCAGACCGGGCAGGTACGCGTGTTCTCCGGCTCGCCCCAGACGTTCTCGCAGCGGCAGAACATCTTCGTCCGCGTTTTCAGCTGAACGTGGATTTCGAGACCAATGACCGGTTCCCACCCGTTCGCGCTCATTGCAGCCTCGTCGGAACGTAGTCGAATTCGAGTGCCCGCTCGAGCGCGTGAGCGGCGCGGAACATGAGGTTTTCGGAGAACTGCGGCCCGAGGATCTGGAGCCCGACCGGGAGCCCGTCGGAGAGGCCGCAGGGGATCGAAAGGCCGGGCAGGCCGGCCATGTTGGCCGGGATGGTGAGAAGGTCGGAGAGGTACATCGCGAGCGGGTTCTCCGCCTTCTCTCCGATCTTGAAGGCGACCGTGGGCGAGGTCGGGCTGAGGAGAAGGTCGAAGTCCTCGAAGGCGGCGGCATGCTCCTGGGCGATCACCGTTCGCACCTTCTGCGCCTGGCCGTAGTAGGCCTCGTAGTAGCCGGCCGAAAGGGCGTACGTGCCGATCAGGATGCGCCGGCGAGGCTCCGGGCCGAAGCCCTCCCAGCGCGTGCGCGAGTAGAGGGCCGTCAGGTCGCCGTCGACCTCCGCGCGGTAGCCGTAGCGGACGCCGTCGTAGCGCGCGAGGTTCGAGCTCGCCTCGGCGGGAGCGACGAGGTAGTAGCAGGCGAGCCCGAAGTCGACCGAGCGCGGCAGCCGCGTCTCTCCGACCTCGGCGCCAAGCTCCTCCGCGAGGGCAATCGCCTTGCCGACCGCCTCACTCACGCCGGGCTCGATCCCCTCGGCCTCGTTCAGTTCGCGCGGCACCCCGATCCGAAGCCCCTTGAGGTCTTCTGCCGTCGGGATCTCGACCGGCTCCGGCAGCTCCACGGTCGTCGAGTCGCAGGGGTCCCTCCCGGCGATGAGCGAGTAGAGGCGCGCGCAGTCCCGCACCGTCTTCGTGATGGGGCCGACCTGGTCGAGGCTCGAGGCGAAGGCAACGATCCCGTAGCGCGAGACCGTGCCGTACGTTGGGCGCAGGCCGACGAGGCCGCAGAGCGAGGCTGGCTGCTTGATCGACCCGCCCGTGTCGGAGCCGAGCCCCCAGGGCGCGAGGCCGCCCGCGACGGCCGCCGCCGTGCCACCGGACGAGCCCCCGGGAACGCGCTCGGGATCCCACGGATTCCGCGTCGGTCCGTAGGCGGAGTTCTCGGTCGAGGAGCCCATCGCAAACTCGTCCAGGTTGGTCTTGCCGATGAGCGGGAGACCGGCCTGCTTGACGCGCGAGGCGACGGTCGAGTCGAAGACCGGAACGTAGCCCTCGAGGATTCGAGAGCCCGCGGTCGTGGGGATGCCGTGGGTGGTGATGTTGTCCTTCAGAGCGATCGGGACGCCGTCACCGGCCTCCCCGACAACGTGCAGATAGGCGTGGAGCTCGGGGTCGCGCGCGCCGATGGCCTCGACGTATGCGGCGCTGAGCTCCTCGCCGGAGGTCTCGCCGCGTTCCAGAAGCCCGGCTGCTTCCTCCGCAGTCAGGCGCAGCGTGTCGATCAAAGCAAAGCCCCCTGGGGCCACCCCACGCCACCACCCGCTTCGAGCGTAGCGCGGAGCAGCGCACCCATGGGTGTCGGATTGGGCCGAAAGCGTGCCGGTGTCATGAGCCCACCGCGGGGACCCGGAAGGCGCCGTCGAGCGGGTCTGGCGCGTTCGCGAGCGCATCCTCACGCGGAAGCGACGGGCGGGGCTCGTCCTCGGCCCACTGGTTGACGACGGCGAGCGGATGCGAGGTCGGCTCGACGTCCGAGAGGTCGAGCTCGGCCACCCTTCCCACGGCTTCGAGGATCGCGCCGAGCTCCTCGCGAACGCGCTCCACCTCGCTCTCGGGGATCTCGAGGCGCGCCAAGCGCGCCACGTGCAAGACATCTTCTCGTGTGATCGCCAACGCCGACCTCCAACAACCTTAAAAGAGACGGGCCCCACTCCGGGGCCCGTCAGCGGCTTGCTCGAACTTTCGGGCTAGATGGCCTGAACGTTCGCCGCCTGCAGGCCCTTCTGGCCCTGAACGACCTCGAACTCGACGCGCTGCCCCTCCTGGAGGGACTTGTAGCCGTCCATCGTGATGGCCGAGAAATGAACGAACACGTCCTCTCCCTCCGCGCGCTCGATGAAGCCGTAGCCCTTCTCGTTCGAGAACCACTTGACGGTGCCTTCTGCCAACTTCCTTGCCTCCTTCACAAACAAACGACGGCCCGGCAAGAGCCGTCGCATAACTACACATCGCCGCACCTTCGCGGCGCCCGCAATGTAGCGTCAGTCCAGGGGGAAGGCAAGCTCACCCGACTGGTAGCGGGCGGCTCGCACGGTGTTGCGAAGAAGAGACGCGATCGTCATCGGTCCGACGCCTCCCGGGACGGGCGTCAGGAGCCCGGCCTTGTCCCTCACGTCCTCCGCGACGTCGCCGACAACCTTCCCCTCCACGCGGTTGATGCCGACGTCGACCACGGCCGCCCCCTCGCGCACCATCTCGCCCGTGATCATCCCCGCGCGGCCGACCGCGGCGACGACGACATCGGCTTCCCGGACGACAGCGGCGAGGTCGCGCGTGCGGCTGTGGCAGATCGTGACCGTCGCATGCTCGGCGAGGAGGAGGAGCGCCATCGGCTTCCCGACGATGTTGGAGCGACCCACGACAACGGCGCGCGCTCCGACGAGCTCGACCTCGTACTCGCGCAGGATCTCCATGATCCCGGCGGGCGTCGCGGCCACGAACGTCGGGCTGCCCTGCAGCAGATGCCCTGCGCTGAAGGGGTGGAAGCCGTCGACGTCCTTGATCGGTGCAAGCGAGCGGATGATCCGGTCCTCGTCGATCTGCTCCGGGAGCGGGAGCTGGCAGAGAATCCCTGTCACCCGGTCGTCACCGTTCAGCTCGTTGACGAGACGAAGAAGCTCCTCTTCGCTCGTATCCGAGCCCAGCTTGTGGTCGAACGGCTCGATCCCCACCTCGCGGCAGGCCTTCTGCTTGCTCTTGACGTAGATCTCGGAAGCTGGGTCCTCGCCCACGAGCACGGTCGCGAGACCGATCGGACGGTCGAGCCGGCGCACGTCCTCCGCCACCTCGGCACGCACCCGTTCTGCGAGCGCTTTTCCGTCCATGAGGACAGCCACGGCGCGAAACGTTAGCCTCTCGGGGGGAATGGAGACAGAACAACTCGACCACGTCGAGGAGAAGCCGGCCGAGGACCGCAGCGCCTACGCAGGCGTTCTCCGCTACTACGAGCTCGCCAAGCGCGCCGAGTGGCAGGTGCGCGACCTTCCCTGGGACGACCGTCCGCCGGTTCCCGAGTACAAAGGGAGCCCGCAGAAGCTCGCGCGCCGAAACGACATCTGGCGCTCGGTCGTCACGCAGCAGCTGCAGGCGGACGAGCTCGCGGTCGAGATGGCGACGCAGCTCTTCCGGATGGCACCGGACCCCGAGGCGAAGCTCTACTACACGACGATGGTGCAGGACGAGTCCCGCCACACGGAGGCGTGGCTGCGGCTCGTAGACGCAGCGGGTGGAAGAGGCGAGCCGGATCCCTACCTGGACAAGCTCGCCAAGATGCAGATCGAGGCGGACACGCTCGAGGAGAAGGTCGTGAACATGCAGGTGTTCTACGAGCGCCTGATCATCCCGCGCTTCCGTCTCATTGCACGCTCGTCGCAGGGCACGGTGCTCGAGGATCTCTGCAACCGGCTCACCATCGACGACGGCATCCATCACGGCTCGGGGATGGCCTACGCAAGGGTGCTGATCCTGAACGCGCCGGAGAAGACGAAGCGCAAGATCGTGGACGCCGCCAACCAGATGCTGCCGATCTTCGCGAAGCACGCGCTCTGGCGTCCGAAGGCGCGCGAGCGCGTGGGCGCGCTCATGCACGACACAGACGTCCGCCGCCTCCGGGAGGACCTCGACCTCGGCGTCCGGCTCGCGTCGTCGCTCGGCCTCGACGTCTCCGACGTCGACCTGAATCTCTGAGCGCCTCGCCCCGCAGCCGCTGGCCCCGGAAGAACGACCCCGAGTCGATCCGAGCCCGCCAGGAGCTCCTCGGCCTCGACGGCCCGGTCGTCGACCACGACCTCACTCCCCTCGCAAGCGCGACCGAGGCTCTGACCGGAATCGCCGTCGTTCCCGTCGCCGTCGTCGGCCCGCTCCCGCTCGAGCTCGGCGAGTACGAGCTCGAGGAGCCCGAGGGTCGCCTCGTCGAGCGCGGCCGGACGAAGGAAACCGTCCACGTCCCGCTCGCGAACACCGAGGGCGGCCTCTCGATCTCCCTCTCCCGCGGAGCGCTCGCCGCCGAGGAGTCGGGCGGCTTTCGCACGTACGTCCTCAAGGATCGCGTCACGCGCGCCTCCGCGTTTCTCTTCGACTCGACCGCCGAAGCCGTCGCCTTCTCGCGGTGGGCCGACGAGCAGGCGCCCGCGATGCGCGAGTGGCTCGGCACGGAGCCGATCGCGGGCCTCTCGAAGCACGCGAGGTTGCGCGAGCTCGAGACCCATGTCGTCGGCCCAACCTGCCACGTCCTCTACGCGTACACGACCGGCGACGCGGTCGGCATGAACATGATCACGCGCAACTCCTACGCCCTGAATCAGGGCTTCGTCCTCGAACACGCGCCGGTGAAGCCGCGGCGCGCCATCCTCGAGGGAAACATGGGCGGCGACAAGAAGCCCTCGCACCGGTATTTCGAGCGCGGCGGACACGGCAAGACCGTGATCGCGGAGTGCACCCTCACCGAGTCGGCGGTGCGTCGAGTCCTGAAGACGACCGTGGACGACCTCGCCGACCTCGCGTTTGTCGGCACTCACGGAGCCATCGCCTCAGGGATGCAGTCGGTCGCGTTCACGCCTGCGACCGCCATCGCCGCGCTGTTCATCGCCACCGGTCAGGACGTGGGCATGGTCGGGACGAGCTCGATGGCGCACGGCACGGCCTACAAGGTCGGCTCCGACCTGCACGCGACGATCCGGCTCCCGGGCCTCGAGGTCGCGACGATCGGCGGCGGGACAACACTCCCCTCTGCGCGCACCTGGCTCGAGCTCATGGAGTGCGCCGGCGCCGGCAAGGTCTACCGCTTCGCGCAGATCGTGGCCGCTGCGACCCTGGCGCTCGAGATCTCCGCCTCGGCTGCGATGGCGACCGCTGGCTCCGAAAACTTCTACAAGGCGCACTTCGAACGCGGAGGCCTGAGATAGCAAGCAGAGTGCCTCCCCATCACGACCCCGCCTGCTGGGGTTGCGGGGAGGAGAATGCGGACGGAATCCGGCTCCCGATCCCTACGGAGGAGGGAATCGAGCGTTACGAAGCCACCTTTGCATTCGGCGAACGCCATCAGGCCGGACCCGGCATCGTCCACGGCGGCCTCGTCGGCGCCGCGCTCGACGAGGCCTGCGGGCTGCTCGCGACGTGGCACCGCTTCCCCGCGGTCACGGCCCGGATCTTCATCCGCTACCGCCGGCCGGTCCTCATTAACCGAGAGCTCAGAATCGCTTCCTGGGTGACGGAGAGCCGTGGCCGGCGGATCCACATCGACGGCGAGCTCAGCGACGGCACTGAGATCCTCGCCGAGGCGCGCGGCGCCTTTCTGCACGTTCCCCTCGAGCACTTTCTCGCGAGCCCGGAAGGGCGGGCCGCGGGCGAGGCGTGGCGGAGGCGACTTCACTCCGACGGGGAATAGCGCGCCGCTTCCGCGTCCGGATACTGAGACGTGTATGGAGCGCTGTGAGGGCTATTACCGCCTCGAGAACCGACGCTGCGACCGCACGGCGACCCGCGACCTGCGGGCCGCCGACGGGCAGTACTACCAGGTATGCGAGTACCACTCGCGCCAGGCGTGGACGGCGAGCGTGGCTCACTGGCACGGCCAGACCGAGTTGCGCAGCTCCGCGCCGACACCGGTCCGGCCCTCCACCGCTCGCGCGCGGACGCTCGGGCCCGCCAGGCCGGCTCCGCTCTAAAGAGCGAGGGGGCGCGGTGTTCGAAGGGAAGGCGCGGAGCGGATTCGAACCGCTGTACGAGGCTTTGCAGGCCTCTGCCTAACCTCTCGGCCACCGCGCCGGCGCGCTCCGGATCGTAGCGACGGAAATCGAACTTGGCAGGAAAGCCCTTTGCTGCGCAGAATGGTCGCACGCCGCACTGTGCGAACCTTGTCCCGGGGTTGCTGGCGCACGGTGCGGTTGGAGCCCCGGCCCCCTACCGGGGCTCCGCTATGGCTACGGGAGGATTTCGAGGCCGGTTTACGCCGCGCCCGGAGCGAGCCGGCGCCCCGCACGGAGGAGGGCAGTGGTCCGCAAGCGACGGTCGGCTCGGCGAGCGGCGGCGATGACGACCGCGAGCTCTCCGCTCCGGGCACGGCGTAGGAGATCGTTGTGGCGCTCGAGTCCGAGGGCGCGCTGTGTTTCCGGCTGCACGTCTACGAGACGGGTGGCGCAGGCGTAATCTTCCCTCCATGGAAGCGTCGCTCTCCGACGCCGCCCTGGTCGCGCGTTGCCGCACAGGAGACGAGAGTGCCTGGGCGGAGCTCGTGAACCGCTTCTCGCGCTACGTCTTCGCGATCGCCACTCAGGGATTCGGCCTGCGGGCCGACGACGCGGAGGACGTTTTCCAGGAGGTCTTCGCCCGCACCTACCAGCATCTCGACCGCCTCCGCGACGACGCGGCGATTCGTCCCTGGATCGCGCAGCTCACCCGCCGGCTCGCGATCGACCGGATCCGGGCCGGGTCGCGCGAGCAGCTCACCGACGAGGACGTCGAGCCCGCCGGCCTCGACGACGCGATCGAGCAGCTCGACGACGCGCTCACGGTGCACGAGGCTCTCGGCGAGCTCTCGGAGAGCTGCCAGCAGATCCTCGACCGCTTCTTCGCCCGTGACGAGAGCTACCAGACGATCGGCGCGGAGCTCGACATCCCGGCGGGCACGATCGCGAGCCGGATCTCGCGCTGCCTTGCGCGACTCCGGGAGATCCTCGAGGGAAGAAAACCGGGCCCTGCCCCGTCCTGAAGGCGATGACCCAAACCGGCCCTCACGACGAAGAGCGCCTTGGAGAGCTTCTCCGAGCGCTCCCGCCTGCGCCCGAGGGCTGGGTGCGGGCTGCCCAGGAGCTTCCAAAGAGCCGGCGCGAGCTCGACGACATCGTCGCGCGCGCGGTGGCCGACGCGGCGTTTCGGGAGGCGCTCATCGCAGACCTCGAGGCGGCCCTTCACCAGGAGGGCTACGAGCCTGCTGCGATTCCCCTCGACGAGCTCCGCCGCCGCCTCGGGGACTCGTAGCATCCGTTTCGTCGTCGTACAATCCGACTGACGCCCTCCCCTGGAGGTGGATGCCGGTCGTGGAGCAGAACGGGTTGACGAACGAGGACTTCGCCGCCCTCTTCGATCGTCACTTCGCGTCCGTTTACGACCTCGCCCTCCGGGTTTTAGGCCGGCCCGAAGACGCTGCCGCGGCCGTCGAGAGGACGTTCGCGCGCGCAGACGGGGGGCTCGGGCGCCAACCCGTTGACGGCGTGAAGCCGTGGCTCTACGGGCTCGCCGCCTCGGAGCTCCCGCGTAAGCAGGCGGCCAGACAGGCCGGAAACCCCGCCTTTGCCCGAGTCGAGCCCGACCGGCTCGCGAACCCTGACGCCGTCCTCCAAGAGCCGGGTGTCGTGGATGCGGTCTGGGCCGCAGCCGCAGGCTTGCCGGTGGACGACTACCTGCTCCTCGACCTGCAGCTTCGGCACGGCTTACAGGACGCCGACCTCGCCCGCGTCCTTCACACCGACGCAGGCGGGATCGAACGGAGGCTCGAGGGGCTCCGGGCATATCTGGACGAGGCGGTCGAGTCGCGGGTCTCGCCCGTGGCGCTGTTCGCGGCGCTCGCTCCGGTGCCCGCCCCGGCGGGATTGCAGGAGGAGGTCTGGGCGCGCCTCAACCGGCCGCCCGAGCAGCGGGCGACGCGGCAATACCCGTCGTTTGCGCTCCGGGGATTTACGCTCCGGGGGAGGGTCGTGATCGTGGCCGCCGTCGCGGCGGCGCTCTTCGTCGCAGCGGCCGCCGGCGCGTTCTTCGCAGCCCGAGGTGGGCCCGGCGTCCACGATCCGAGAGACGTCCGCAGCTCCACTCACAGCCCGGAACAGGGATCGCCGAACCCCGACGTGGACATCGTCTGGGAGGCAAGCCCGGACGCGAGCGGCTACTCGATCTCCTGGACACCGGAGCCGGAGACGCCGGACAAGACAGTCGACCTTTCGGGAACCGCGACTCGCGCCACGGGTCATCTCAAGCCCGGGACGAGTTGGTTCAACCTGCGCACGCTCGGGGAGAACGGCGACTGGACGAGCACCGTGCACCTCGGGCCGTTCCTGATCCTCCCCGACACCGAGGTTCCGGATACGACGAT
This sequence comes from Gaiellaceae bacterium, assembly GCA_039931575.1. Taxonomy (GTDB): domain Bacteria; phylum Actinomycetota; class Thermoleophilia; order Gaiellales; family Gaiellaceae; genus DATEOR01. The sequence continues at coordinate 4,745 of JBDTRS010000053.1, read as the reverse complement.
CGACCAGGGGCCGGGCCTCTTCAGCAAGCCCGTGGTCACGTTCGAGTTCTCCTCGAACGAGCGGAGCGCCAAGCTCGAGTGCAGCCTCGACGCCATTCCCTTCTCGCCCTGCACCTCCCCGCAGGAATACACCGGGCTCCAGCGAGGCCAGCATGTCTTCCGGGTTCGTGCGGTCGACGGGGGCGGAAACGTCGATCCCACTCCAGCGAAGCGCAAGTGGCGAGTGGACACGAAGGAGCCGAACACCGTGCTGACGGACGCGCCCGCGCGCCTCTCGACCGGCTCGGGACAGTTCGTCTTCGAAAGCACCGAGCGGGCATCGACCTTCGAGTGCCGCCTCGACGGCGGTGACTTCGAGCCCTGCCCGTCCCCCAAGTCGTACGCGGATCTGGACGACGGCGAGCACCGGTTCCGGGTGCGCGCGGTCGACCGCGCCGGCAATGCCGACCCCAAGCCGGCCGGCTGGCGCTGGACAGTGGACACGATTCCTCCCGACACCAAGATCGAGTCCGGGCCTCCCGACCTCTCGCACGAGGCGACCGCCGCCTTCAGCCTCTCGAGCGAGCCAGGAGCGACGTTCGAGTGCCGGCTCGACGGTGGCGACTGGAAGGGCTGCTCGGCCGTCAGCGGCCTGAAGGACGGCCGTCACGCCTTCCGGGCGAGGGCGAAGGACAAGGCCGGAAACGTCGATCCAACGCCGGCCCGCTGGAGCTGGGAGATCGACCTTCCGCCCGAGACCCAGATCACCGCCGGCCCCACGGGCCCGACGAGCTCGACGAGCTCGACCTTCCGCTTCTCTGCCACGGAGGCCTCGGCGACCTTCGAGTGCAAGCTCGACGCGCGCGACTGGATCTCCTGCAGCTCGCCGAAGCTCTACTCGGGCCTCTCGCAGGGCTCGCACACGTTCCAGGTCCGGGGCCGGGACACGAAGGGAAATCTGGAGCCCACGCCCGCCGAGCGGACGTGGAAGGTCGACACGGTCGACCCCAACACCGCGATCACCTCCGGTCCGAACGCCTCGACGGGCTCCAACTCGGCCACGCTCAGCTTCTCCTCCTCCGAAGGAACGGTGACGTTCGAGTGTCGCCTCGACGGTGCGGCCTGGAAGGCCTGCTCCTCACCGAAGGCTTACAGCGGCCTCTCCAACGGGGCACATGTCTTCGAGGTGCGGGCAGTCGATGCGGCCGGAAACCGGGACCCGAGCCCGGCCGCCTGGAACTGGGTCGTGCACTGATCTGAAAGCGCAAAGGCCCGCGCACGGGCGGGCCCTGGGAAGCGGATGAAGGGACTCGAACCCTCGACCTTCTGCATGGCAAGCAGACGCTCTAGCCAACTGAGCTACATCCGCGAGCCCACCAACTATACCCGCTTGGCGGCTTCGTCCAGGGCGTCGTTCACGAGGCGGTCGGCCAGTTCGTTGTCCTCCCGGCGGACCGCGGTGTAACGGACGGCCCCAACCTCGCGCGCGAGCCGGGCTGCCTCGAGCGAGAGCTCGACCAGGGCCGGGTTCTTGACCCGATACTCCCCACGCATCTGCTTGACGAGGAGCTCCGAGTCGGAGACGACCTCCAGGTTGTCCACTCCGAGCTCGGCGGCCTTGGCCAGTCCCGCGACCAGCGCGCGGTACTCGGCCACGTTGTTCGTCGCCACCCCGATCGCCTCCCCGCGAGCGTCGAGCACCGTCCCGTCCTCGGCCTCGAGCACGAATGCGGCCGCGGCGGGCCCCGGATTCCCCCGGGCACCCCCGTCGGTGAAGAGGCGCGCCCTCACAGGAGCGGATAGACGTCGAAAGCGGGCTCCTCGTAGGGATGCGAGGCGCGCAGCGCAGCGACGATCGCCTCGTGCAGCTCTTCCGGGAAGACCGTTTCGAGGCGGAGCTCGGCAACGCGCTCCTCTCGCCCCCGCTCGCCGATGGCGGGGGACGAGTCGGCGCCGCCCTTGAAGGTGCCCGTGCCCTGCGTGTACCAGGAACAGCGGTCGTACTCGCCGATGCGGCCGGCACCCGCCGCAAAGAGAGCGTCACGAACGGTGTCGAGGGCCTCCCGCGGGACGTAGACGACGAGCTTCCGGTTCATGTTTGCGCCCGAACAGCCGGGACCGTACCGGCGTAGGGGGCGCTTTCACCCATTCGGGTGAGGGTCGCGGCGACGGCAGGGTCGAGACTCATGAGGGCAAACCGTAGAGCACGAGGTCTCGGCTATGGAACGTCAACCGTTTGGGAGGGACTGGGGGCTCTCGCTCCGCATGGCGATCGCACTCGTGCTGCTCGCAGCTTTGTACCTTCCGTTCTTCCTCTGGCTTGTGGCGATGGGCTACTTCATCTGGGGCGGAATGGTTGCTGTCCTCGTCGCTCTCGGGGCACTCGGCCTACTTGCATGCACGCCGTACCTCTCGGAGCTCCTCGCGCTCTCGCTCGCGAGGGCCGAGCTCGACGCCGGTCCGGAGACGATCCGTCTCGAGCCGATGCTCGAGCGGCTCTGCGGACTGGCCGACGTGCCTGTCCCACGGCTGGCGGTCATGCCGACCGACGTGCCCAATGCGTTTTCTGCGGGCAGGAATGCCAGAAACGCGATCATCGTCGTCACGAAAGGCCTCGTCGGCCGCCTCGACGAGGAGGAGATCGAAGCGGTGCTCGCCCATGAGTTGGCCCACATCGCCAACCGGGACGCGATCGTCATGACGATTTCCGCCGCGCCGGCGCTCCTGGGGCGCAAGTTTCTCTGGGGCTTCGTGTCGCTTCCGGCGACCAGCCCGAGCATTTTCGGGAAGATCGGTTTCACGATCCTCCTCCTCTACCTCCTGCCTGTCGTGCTGGTCGCCTGGATGATCTACGCCTTCGCAACGCTGCTCGTGATGTCGATTTCCCGCTACCGCGAATTCGTCGCTGACCGGGGTGCTGCTCTTCTCACGGGTGCGCCCGAACAGCTCATGAGCGCTCTGCAGAAGATCGCCGACCAGGCGCCGCTCATTCCGAATGAGGATTTGCGGAGAGCGTCTGCGATGAACGCCTTCTTCGTTTTGCCGACGAAAAGCACCTCACACGGATTCGAGGTCGATCCGATGCGCATGTTCCCCACGCATCCCCCGCTCGCTCGTCGCCTCGAGCGCCTGGGAGAGCTCGCGCGCGAGATTGGGCAGGCACGCGGCATGCCGAGTACGCCAGACCCGGTTTTCGTCGAATCGCCCACGGCGCGCCCCAACAACCCTCAGGCGCTCGGTGCCTTCTTTCTCGCGGTCTTCGTTTGGGGAAGCCTCGGGGGCGCGTTGTTGACCGAGCCGGATGTCACGAGCGACGCCCTCGTATGGATACCGTTGCTCGGGTCGCTCGCGTGTCTCGGCGGCATCGTGCTCGGCCTCCAGGGCGTCGGGCGAGCATCAGCCGGCGCCCGGGGGATGGGGTACGCCGTCACAGCGCTTCTGCTCCTGCTCGGCCCGTGGGCGCTGGCCATCATGGCGATGGTCGTGTTTGGGATTCTGGCGTTGCTCGGTGCCGGCCCGATCCCCGGTTAGGGAGCGGAGCTCTCGAACTCGTCGATCTGCGCACGCTGCAGCTTCCCCGAGTAGTCGACGTAGATCGACTTCCACTCGGTGTAGAAGTCGAGCGCAGCCTGGCCGGCCTCCCGGTGCCCGTTCCCGGTCGCCTTCGTGCCGCCAAACGGCAGGTGCACCTCCGCCCCCGTCGTGCCAGCGTTGATGTAGGTGATGCCCGTATTCAGGTCGCGCATGGCGCGGAACGCCTTGTTCACGTCGCGCGTGAAGATGGAGGACGAGAGCCCGAACTCGACCGAGTTCGCAGCCTTGATCGCGTCGTCGATGTCGTTCGCCCGGATGAGTGCCGTCGTCGGGCCGAAGATCTCCTCCTGCGCGATCCGCATCCCCGGGTCGACGTCGCCGAAGATCGTCGGCCGGTAGAAGAACCCCTTGTCGAGGCCGTTCTCCGTCGCGATCTCGCCGCCGGTCAGGAGCTTCGCGCCCTCGCCCTGCCCGATCTCGGTGTAGGAGTGGATCTTGTCGAGGGCCGCCCGGTTGATGACCGGGCCGACGTCCGTGTCCTCCTCGAGGCCGTAACCGAGGCGCAGCTTCTCGGTGCGCTCGACGAGCTTGGACTCGAGCTGGTCGTAGATCTTCGAGCTCGCGATCACCCGGCTCGCCGCCGTGCACCGCTGCCCGGAGGTCCCGAAAGCCGACCAGAGAATCCCCTCCACGGCGAGGTCGATATCGGCGTCGTCCATGACGATGATGGCGTTCTTCCCGCCGAGCTCGAGATGAATGTGCTTGAGGAGGGCGGCGCCGTTCTCGGCCGTCTTCACCCCGACCTCGCGGGACCCGGTCAGCGATATGAGCGGAACGTCCGGATGCTTGACCAGCCGCTCACCGACCGTTCCGCCCCCGCCGTGGACGATGTTGAGGACGCCCGCGGGCAGGCCTGCCTCCTCGAAGATCTCGACGAAGCGCTCACCGAGCGCGGGCGTGTCGGTTGCCGGCTTGAACACGACCGTGTCGCCGCAGACGAGCGCGGGCGTGATCTTCCAGCTCGGAATCGCGATCGGGAAGTTCCACGGCGTGATCGCGCCGACCACTCCGACGGGCATGCGCACGCTCATCTGGAACTTGTCGGGCATCTCGGACGGAGTCGTCTGGCCGAACATCCGCCTGCCCTCGCCGGCCATGTAGTAGGTCATGTCGATCGCTTCCTGGACGTCGCCGCCGGCTTCGGCGCGCACCTTTCCCATCTCCTGCACCAT
>JBDTRS010000052.1:0-13699 GCA_039931575.1 Gaiellaceae bacterium | reverse complement strand
GTCATCGCCGACTTCGACGTGACCGAGCAGATGCTCCGCCACTTCATCCAGAAGGTGCACCACAACCGCTTCGCCCATCCTCGCGTCGTCGTCTGCGTTCCGAGCGGCGTCACCGGCGTCGAGAAGCGGGCCGTGGAGGAGGCAACCCTCTCCGCGGGTGCACGCCAGGCCTATCTGATCGAGGAGCCGATGGCGGCTGCGATCGGCGCCGGGCTACCCGTCTCGGAGCCGACCGGGAACATGATCGTGGACATCGGCGGCGGGACGACGGAGGTGGCCGTCATCTCCCTCGGAGGCATTGTCGTCTCCCAGTCGATCCGCGTCGGCGGCGACGAGATGGACGAGGCGATCATGAGCCACATCAAGAAGGAGTACAAGCTCCTGATCGGGCAACAGACGGCCGAGGAGCTGAAGCTCGAGATCGGCTCGGCATGGGAGCTCCGCGAAGAGGTGCAGGCGGAGGTCCGCGGGCGCGACATGCTCACCGGCCTCCCGAAGACGATCGTGATCACCTCGGAGGAAGTCAGGCGCGCCCTCGACGAGCCCGTCGGCCAGATCCTTGACGCGATCAAGTCGACGCTCGACAAGACGCCGCCCGAGCTTGCCGCGGACATCATGGATCGCGGCATCGTCCTCGCCGGCGGAGGCTCCCTCCTGACCGGGCTCGAGGAGCGGCTCCGCGAGGAGACGCAGATGCCCGTCCAGCTGGCCGAGTCTCCCCTGACGTGCGTCGCAGTCGGCTCGGGGAAAAGCCTCGAGGAGTTCGAGGTCATCCACCGCGCCGCGAAGGCAAGGAATCGCAACGGCCGGCGTCGCTGACCGTCGCTCACGTCGGGCTCTCTGCGTACTCTTGCTTCCTGTTGTTCTCGCCCTCGCCGGCTGCGGCGGAGGCGACGAGCCGCCCCGCAACGACATCCGCACCATGCGGGAGATCTTGCAGTCGTCCGCTCTAGTCCAGCGCGCCGTCGCGCCCCTCTACCAGTGCGCCCCGGACGATGCGGACTGCTATCGCGCCGCAGGCCCTGGGATTGTCGAGGCGGTGGCCAGCGAACGGGCTTCCTTGGGCGACGTCCTCCAGGAAACGGAAAGCGAGTGCCTCGCGGAGGTCGCGCGCAGGTTCGACGATTCGCTCGCTGCCTACGCCGCCGCGGGGCGGGCCGCCGTGCAAGGTGACGTCGCGGCTGCCGACCAGGCAATCTCGCGCTCCTCGCAAGTCGAGATCTCTTATCTCCGTAGGCTCGACGAGTGCGGTTTCTCCGAAGGGAAGGTGGCAGAAATAGGCTCGGAGATGCGGCGCATCAACATCGAGGTGATCCAGCTGACCGAGGAGCTCGTGTCCTGCAAGACGCAAGACTGCGTTGCCGAAGTCAGCCGGGAGCTCGAAGTCGCCGCGCACCAGGGTTCTGGAGCCATCGAGTCGCTCCTCGCGGAGATTCCTTCGGAAACGCCCGGCTGCCTTGCCGACGGGCTGCGGCTGATGGCGCGGTCCTTCCGCTCGCTCGAGTTGGCGGCGACCGCGATCGGAGAAGAAGACTTCGAGACTGCCGAGCGTGAGGGGGTGCAGTCGGACGAAATGCGCTCTCAGGCGCAGGAGCGGCTCGCCGCCTGCCTGACCACCGCGCTCTCGGTCGGCTGAACCTCATCGCTCTCCGGATAACGCTCTAGACTGATGGCTCCCGTGCCTCGGCAACGAACAGCACGGCTTCCCGTCCTGGACGCGTCCGTCCGACGGTCGGAAGGCTCCTTCCCCCGCACCAGTCGTGCCCTCCGCGCTCGGCTGATCGCGGTTGCGCTCGTTCTCGTCTCGATCGCGCTGGTCACCGTCTACTTCCGCGAGTCGGACGGGGGCACCTTGCACGGCGCCCAGCGGATCGGTGTCTCGGTCGCAATGCCCTTCGAGGTTGCCGGCGAGCGGATCGCCCGCCCCTTCAAGGACGCGTGGGGCTGGGCCTCGGACCTCTTCGACGCGAAGTCCGAGAACGAGAAGCTCCGCGAGCTGGTCGAGGCGCTGCGGAAGGAAGTGATCGCCGAGAAGACCGCTGCGCAGGAGAACGCGCGCATCAAGGCACTGCTCGACTACGTCGACGGCTCGCGCTTCCCCGCTGATTACTCGAGCGTCGCCACGCGGGTCGTCGGCCGTCCTCCGACCGCTTACAACCAGGAGATCCTGATCGCGGCCGGTTCCGGCTCCGGGATCCACCGCAACGATCCGGTCGTGACCGAGGACGGGCTCGTCGGACTGGTCACCAATGTGACCTCGAACGGCGCCAAGGTGACGCTCCTCACGGATCAGTCGAGCGCGGTCTCGGCCATGGTGCTCGAGAGCGGCGCCGCGGGCGTCGTCCGGCACGGCTCGAGCGACTCCGCCGCGCTCATCCTCGACCGCGTCGGCAAGGACGCCCTCGTCCAGGAGAACGACCTCGTGATCACGGCCGGCTGGCGGAGCGGAAAGCTCGAGTCGCTCTACCCGCGCGGGATCCCGATCGGCACGGTCAAGTCGGTCGGCCAGCAGGACGTCGACCTGTACAAGCGCATCCAGATCGCGCCCCTCGTCAACTTCGACTCGCTTTCCGACGTGATCGTCCTCATCCCGAAGACTCGGAGGCAATGACCGCGGACGCTCTCAAGGCGGGCGCCCTCCTCCTCCTCGCCGCCCTCGTGCAGGTCTCGGTGACCTCGAACGTGGAGGTGGCGGAGGGTCATCCCGACCTCCTCCTCGTGCTCGTGATCGCGATCGCGCTGCTTCGCGGCCCCGCCTTCGGCGCCTGCGCGGGGTTCTGGGCCGGGCTCGTGCTCGACGTCGCGTCCTTCCAGACGCTCGGGCTCACATCGCTCCTCCTCACACTCGCCGGCTACTTCGCCGGCCGGCTCGGTGAGGTGACGAAGGCGTCGTCGGCGCACCCCTCGCTCGTCGCCGTCACGATCGGGACGATCGGCGTCGCGCTGGCCTCCGCAGTCCTTCATTTCATGCTCGGCTCCACGGTCTCGCCGACGGAGTTCTTCGCCGGCATGCTCCTGCCAACGCTCGCCCTGAACCTGCTCCTCGCCTACCCCCTCTACGGGCTCTGCCGCCGGATCTTCCCGGTCTCGCCGCGCGAACGCAGGGAGGCGATCCCGGTTGTCTAGCCACAGCACCGATCTTCCACGCCCCTTCCTGCCGCCCGATCCCCGGGTGGAGGAGCCCTATCGCGTCACGCCGCAGGGGGCGATCAGGATCGCGATCCTCGGGATCGTCGCCGTCACCATCTTCGGCGCGCTCTTCTTCCGCCTCTGGGCCCTCCAGGTCATCTCCGGCGAGCACTATCTCGAGGAGGCAAGGAACAACCAGGTGCGCACGTCGCGCGCCGCCGCTCCTCGCGGCTCGGTCATCGATCGAAGCGGGAACGTGCTCGTCTCCAATGTCCCGGGGACAGCCGTGCAGCTCTGGCCGGCCGCCTTCCACCAGGTGACCCCGGAGCGCCAGGACAGGGTCCTTCGCCGCCTCTCGCTCCTCCTCGGCGTGCGCTACAGGGACATCAAGGCGGATCTCGCCGCGCGCAAGGACGATCAACTGACGCCGGTCACGATCAAGGAGAGGGTCGGCGAGCAGAGGGTCGAGTTCCTCCTCGAGCACCAGAACGACTTCCCCGGTGTCCAGATCAACCAGACGTACCAGCGCAGCTACGACCAGGGCGGGATTGCCTCCCAGATCCTCGGCTACGTCAACGAGATCTCCCAGGAGCAGTTGGACGTGCAGAGGGGCGGCACGTACGCCGCGGGCGACCGCATCGGCCAGACCGGCATCGAGGCCGCCTACGACACCTACTTGCGCGGGCTCCCGGGCGTCGGCCGCGTCTCTGTCGACGCGCTCGGGCGCGTGACGAGCGCTCGCCAGTTCCAGCAGCTCCCGGAGGCCGGCGACAACGTGCGCCTGACTCTGGACGCCAACCTCCAGCGGACGGCCGAGGAGGCTCTCGCCTACGGGATCCGGCTCGCACACGAGGACGGGAAGTGGGCGGCCGACGGGGGCGCGCTGGTGGCGATGGACCCGAACACCGGCGAGATCCTCGCGCTCGCCTCGAACCCCACCTTCGACCCGAACGTGTACGTGGGACGCGTTCAGAAGCGCGACCTGCGCAAGCTGGCGGACCCGACTGAGAATCACCCGACCCTGAACCGCGCCGTCTCGGGCCTCTATCCGCCTGGCTCGGTCTTCAAGCCGATCACGGCGCTCGCCGGCCTCCAGGAGGGGATCCTCTCGCCCGACGAGCTCATCCAGTGCACGGGCAAGGAGGTCATCGACGGTCAGACCTTCACCAACTGGAATCCGTTTGCGAACGAGCCGATGAACCTGACGACCGCGCTCGCCGCCTCCTGCGACACGTACTTCTACCAGGTCGCTTTGCGCTTCTATGACCGCACGGACTCGCCGCTGCAGAAGTGGGCCCGCAACATGGGCTTCGGGCGGAAGACCGGGGTCGACATCGGCCCGGAGGAGCGGGGCCTCATCCCGACCCCCGCGTGGCACCGGCGGTACTTCAAGACCGAGATCGACAAGCTCTGGACGTCTGGCGACTCGGTTCAGCTCGCGATCGGCCAGGGCGACGTCCTCGTGACGCCGCTCCAGATGACTCGCTTCTACGCCATGCTCGCGAACGGCGGCAAGCTCGTCGAGCCCCACATCGTCAAGTCGGTGGAGGAGCCCTCGACCGAGGGCCAGCCTCCTGTCGTCCTGCGGCCCTACTCGCCCAAGCCGCCGAGGGACGTCCGGCTCAACCCGACGGCCCTTCGCGTCGTCCAGGAGGGCCTCTACGACGCGACCCACGCCAGCTACGGGACGTCCGCGGGGATCTTCGGCGGCTTCCCGGTCGAGATCGCGGGCAAGACCGGGACGGCCGAGAAGTTCGTGCGCATCCCCGGCTTTCAGGGCCTCCAGGACCAGGCCTGGTGGTGCGGCTACGGGCCCTACATCAAGCCGAAGCTCACGGTGTGCGCCATGATCGAGAACGGCGGGCACGGCGGCGTCGTCGCCGCTCCGGTGGCGCTCAGGGTCTTCGAGAAGTTCTTCAAGGTCGATCCGAACTCCTACAGCGCCGCGGTGGTGAACTCGGACTAAGTGTCCCACCCGACGACAACCACCGGTTTCCGGGCGGCTGCAAAGCATCGCCATGCTTCGTCCTCAGTCGCGTCCGTATCTGAAGTCGATACGAACGCTCCTTGCGTCCTTGCCTGGCTCGCTTTTCGCGCGCCAGAATTCCGGCGGAGTCGCCGGGAGGAACACTGATGGCTACCCGAGCGCTTCCACGCCGCGCCGCGCGGGCGCACGTCGGCTCCGAGGTGGGGGCCTTCCTGAGGCACGTCGACTACCTGCTCGTCGCCTCGGTTGGCGCCGTGATCGCCTACGGGATCTGGGTGCTCACCGCGGTGACGCGGAACGACATCGCCGGCGACCCGGACTACTACGTCACCCGCCAACAGGTCTACATCGCGGTCGGCGTCGTCCTCGCAGCCGTGGTCGCTGCAGTCAGCCCTGAGCTCTACCGCCGCTACGCGAAGGTTCTCTACGGGCTTGCGCTCGTGCTCCTCGTCGTCGTGCTCGTCGTCGGGAACGACGTGCGCGGCTCGAGGCGCTGGATCGAGCTCGGGTCGTTCCGTCTCCAGCCCTCGGAGCTCGGGAAGATCCTCCTGATCATCTTCCTGGCCGCGTTTGTCGCTGACCGGGCTCGGCGCGGTTCGCCCTGGCGCACGATGTGGTCAGCGCTCGGCCTGGCCGCGATCCCGATGCTCCTCGTCTTCAGGGAGCCCGATTTCGGCAGCGCGCTCATCTACGGCTCCGCGCTCCTGGCCGTCTTCTTCTTCGGGGGCCTGCCCTGGAAGCAGCTCGGCGCGCTCGCGGCCATGGCCGCGCTCGTCGGCCTCTCGATTCTCTGGTTCCTCCCGGCGGTGGGCGTCCAGGTGCTCGATGACTACCAGAAGGATCGTCTCGTCGGCTTCGTCAATCCCGACGTCGACCCGAGCGGCAGCACGTACAACATCAACCAGTCGATCACCGCGGTCGGCTCGGGCGGGCTCGACGGACGGGGGGTCGCGAACGCGACTCAGACGAACTTGAACTACCTGCCGGAGCACAACACGGACTTCATCTTCTCGTCGCTCGCCGAGCAACGCGGCTTCCTCGGAGCCGCGATCCTCCTCTTGCTCTATGCCCTAATTGCGTGGCGCGGGATCAAGATCGTCGCCCTCGCCCCAAGCCTCTTCACGTCCGCCATGGCGGGCGCCATCGTCTTCAGCTTCCTGTTCCAGATCTTCATCAACATCGGGATGACGATCGGGATCGCCCCCGTGACGGGGATTCCGCTCCCGTTCGTCAGCTTCGGCGGGAGCTCGATGATCGCGACGCTCCTCATGTTCGGATTCCTGGAAGGGATTCACGTGCGCGGCCGGCTCGCAGGTCGCAGATAGTGCCCCTCCAGGCAATCCAGGCCACACCTCTGGCGGCTGCAAAGCCGCCCCGGGCTACGACCTGCGTCCTTGCCCGGAGCGCTTTTCACGCGCCGGAAGCGGGGCCCAATTACCTGAAGGGGCACTGGTGAGGCGGCTCCCGCTTCACCCCGCAGCGGTCTACGGCGTCTTCAAGGAGATCAAGACCGCAGCGGAAGACCTGCGCCCGCTCCTCGTCGCCGGGGCACCCGGCCCCGCGCGCGACCTCGTCCGAGAGCTCGGCGCCGGCGGGGACGCGAACGCGATCCGCGACCTCTCGGGCCAGGAACCGACGGCGTACGACCTCGAGGGCGCCGGGCTGCTCATCTATGTCGTGGACGGGCCGGCCCCGAGCGGGGAGGACGAGAAGGTACTGAAGCTGGCCGACCGCAACGACGTCGAGATCATCGGCGTGCTCATCGGGGCCGAGCGCCAGCCGCTCGACGTCCCCTTCGTCCCGGCCACCAACGTCGTCGCGGTGCCTCCAGGTCACGCGATCACGATCGAGCGGGTCGCCGAGCTTGTCGCGGCGCTCGCGGACGAGAACGGCTACGGCCTAGCCGCGCGGCTGCCGGTGCTCCGCGAGGCGGTCGTCGAGGCGATCATCCGTCGCTTCTCGCGCCAGAACGGCGTCCTCGGCGTGGCGATCTTCGTCCCGGGCGCGGACTTTCCGGTGCTGACGCTGAACCAGCTCCGGATGGTCTTCCGCATCGCCGCGGCCTATGGGCAGGAGATCGACCGCGACCGGGTCCCTGAGCTCCTCGCCGTCGTTGGCGCAGGTCTTGGCTTTCGCACGATTGCGCGCGAGGCCCTGGGGTTCGTTCCCGGCCTTGGCTGGGCGATCAAGGGAGGCATGGCCTATGTGGGCACGAGGGCGCTCGGGAAGGCGGCTGCCGCCTACTTCGAGCAGGGCGGCGCGGCCGGTCTTGCGCGCGCGGCCGATGCCGTCCGCTCCAGGTCCTAGCCTTCTCGCGCATGAGCGCTGAGCAGACGCTCCCGGACCACGAGGCACTGGCGATCGAGGAAGCCGATGCCTGGTTTGAGTACCTGGAGGTAACCAGGGCCGAACTCAGGTCGGGCCGCTACCACGAAATCGAGCCGTGGGCATGGGCCCGGCTCAGCCAGCGCCTCCGGGCCGTGAAGCGAAAGCAAACCCAGCTACGCACGGCCGCCGCCTAGCCCGGGGCCGTGTGCCCGCTGCTACCCTGAAAGGGTACGCGCAGGGAGAACCGAGCCCAAATCGGGCGAGCGGGATTCCGCGCTCACAACAAATGAGATTTGTGGCAGACACGCTGAGATCGTCCGCGCCGAGACGTGCGGGCAGCGGCGTGCGCCCGAAAGGAGATTGCAACAGTGCGATTTTTTCGCAAGCAGACGCGCAGCGAGGAGCAGGCGCCCGTGCAGGCCGCCGCTCCGGAGGCGCCCGAGGTGGCGGCTTCGCCCGAGGCGGCCGGCCCGCCTGAGCAGACAAAGCCGCGCCGCCGGCGAGGAACACGCGGCGGACGCGGACGCAACAAGAAGAAGGTAGAGACAGCCCCTGAGGGCGAGGCGAAGGCTCCCACGAAGGCGGAGCCCAGGCCGCGGCAGCAGCGCCAGCGAAAGCCCAAGGAGGGCGAGGAGGCGGTGCGCGCCCGCCGCCGGCGAACCCAACCGGCGAAGCGCTCGACCCTCCCCAAGGTCAAGAAGGAGATCTTCGTCTCCGTCGAGGTCGGCGAGCAGCGTGTCGCCGTGCTCGAGGACGACGTCGTCGTCGAGGTGTACCTCGGGCGCCCGTCGCACCGCACGGTGGCCGGGAACGTCTACAAGGGCGTGATCGACAACGTGCTGCCTGGGATGGAGGCGTCCTTCGTCGAGATCGGCCTGGAGAAGAACGGGTTCCTGTACGTGGACGAGATCGTCGTCCCGGAGCTCGAGGGCAAGCGTCATGGGCGCCGGATCCAGGAGCTCGTCGAGCGCGGCCAGGAAGTCCTCGTGCAGGCCGTCAAAGATCCGATGGGCACGAAGGGAGCGCGGCTCACGACCGAGATCTCGCTTCCCGGGCGCTTCCTCGTCTTCGTCCCGTTCGGGGACGGCATCGGGGTCTCTCGCCGCCTCGAGGACGAGGAGCGCGAGCGGCTGAAGGCGATCTGCAAGGACCTCGAGCTTCCGGACGGCGGCCTGATCGTCCGCACCGCGGCCGAGGGCGCCAGCAAGGAAGAGCTCGAGGGCGACCTTGCCCTGCTGCAGAAGCTCTGGTCGACGATCCAGGGACGGGCGAAGCGCGCCGAGGCCCCGGCGCTCGTCTACCAGGAGGCCGAGCTGCCGCTCCGCATCATCCGTGACCTCTTCATCCGCGACTTCGAGCGGGTCGTGGTCGATCACGAGCGGACACACCGACGCATAGTCGGCTACCTCAAGCGCACGTCGCCGGAGCTCGCCGCTCGCGTCGAGCGCTACACGGGCAAGGAGCCGCTGATGGAGCGCTACGGCGTGGACGAGGCGGTGCGCTCGACGCTCCACCGCCGCGTCGACCTGCCCTCGGGGGGCTACCTCATCTTCGACTACGCCGAGGCCTTCACGGTCGTGGACGTCAACACCGGCCGCTTCGTCGGCGCCCGCGGGCGCCAGACGGGCGCTCGCCTCGAGGACACGATCACCAAGAACAACCTCGAAGCCGTCCACGAGGTCGTGAGGCAGCTACGCCTCCGCGACATCGGCGGGATCATCGTCATCGACTTCATCGACATGGCGAACCCGAAGAACCGCCACACCGTCGAGGAGGCCTTGGAGCGGGAGCTCGAGCGCGATCGGACGAAGACCTACGTGGTCGAGATCTCGCCGCTCGGTCTCGTCGAGATGACGCGCCAGAACGTGACCGACGGCCCGCGTGAGATCCTCACCGACGTCTGCGCCACCTGCAAGGGCGACGGCGTCGTCGTCTCGATGGAGACCCACGCGGTGGACGCGGAGCGGCGGATTCGCCGCCTCATCGCCGAGTCGAAGAACACTGCGTTCCACATCGAGCTCAACTCCCAGGTCACGACGATCCTCATCGGCCCGGGAGCATCTCGCCTCGCCGAGCTCGAGAAGGAGACGGGCCGCCGGCTCGCCATCAAGGGCAGGCAGCGCGCTCCCCACGACCACTTCGTCGTTCTCTCCGAGGGGAAGCCATCCGAGGTGGAGCCGCAAGCGCTTCCGGTCGAGCGCGGCCAGGAGCTCGAGGTCGAGCTCGAGGAGGCACACCAGCATTCGGACACCGACGCGATCGCCCGCGTGGACGGTTACGTGATCACGGTTCGCGGTGCCGCCGACCGGGTGGGCGAGACGGTGTCGATCAAGGTCGAGGACGTCGCACGCACGACCGCCCACGCTGTCCTCATGGACGACGAGTTCAGCACCAACGGCGACTCCCCGGCAGACGAGGCGCCCAAGCCGAGGAAGAAGACCCGGCGCGGAACGCGTGGAGGCCGCGGACGGAAGAAGAAGGTCGTTGCGGCGCCCGCGGAGGGGACACCCGCCGAGGAGCCGGACGAGGCGCCTGCGGCCGAGGAAGCCGCTCCGGAGGTCGTCGCAGGCGCTCCAGAGGGCGAAGAGCCAAAGCCGAAGAAGAAGACCCGGCGCGGGTCGCGCGGTGGGCGCGGCCGGAAGAAGAAGCCGGTAGAATCCGCACCCGAAGCGGGCCAGGAGAGCCCGCTCCTTTAACGCTCATGGCTGAAAAGAAGACCAATTACGCGATCATTGTCGTCGGGGGCAAGCAGTACCGGGTCCGGGAAGGCCAGCGACTGCTCGTCGACCGTGTGCCGCACGACGAGGGCAAGACCTTCCACCCGGACCTGCTCATGCTCGGTGGCGACGGCGATCCCGCGCTCGGCGAGGCTCTCAAGGGCGCGCAGGTGACCGCGAAGGTGGCCGCGCACGTTCTCGGCAAGAAGGTGATCGTCGGCAAGCACCGCCGCCGCACCGGCTACCGCAGGCGCAACGGCCATCGCAGCCGCCTTTCCCAGATCGAGATCGAGACGATCGGAACGTGGGGGAGATCCCCCTCGTCCACCCCCCAGGCGAAGGGCCGAACGGCGACGGCGGCGAAGAAGACGAGCAGCACGACAGCGAAGGAAGAGGAATAGATGGCTCACAAAAAGGGACTGGGCTCCTCCAAGAACGGTCGCGACTCCGAGTCCAAACGACTCGGCGTCAAGATGTTCGACGGCCAGGAGATCAAGGCGGGGATGATCGTCGTCCGCCAGCGCGGCACGCGCTTTCGCCCCGGCCCGGGTACCGGGCTCGGCCGCGACCACACGATCTTCGCCACGCGCGACGGTAAGCTCGCGTTCCAGACGAACGGCTCAGGCCGCGTCGTCACCGTGGTCTAGGACCTCACACATGTTCCACGACCGCGCCCGCATCGAGGTGCGAGGTGGCCGGGGCGGCGACGGCTCGATGAGCTTTCGCCGCGAGAAGTACGTGCCCAAGGGCGGGCCCGACGGCGGTGACGGGGGCAACGGCGGCGACGTCGTCCTCATTGCCGATCCGGACCGGCGCGACCTGTCGTTCTTTCAGCGCAAGCGCCGCTTCGAAGGCGGCCGGGGCGGGCACGGCCACGGACAGCGAAAGCACGGCGCCGACGGAGAGGCCGTCGAGCTGCCCGTTCCGGTCGGAACCCAGGTGCTCGAAGCCGAAGGTGGGCTCCTGGTCGACCTCGCCCATCCCGGGGCGCGCGCCGTGATCGCGCGCGGTGGCCTGGGGGGCGCGGGCAACCGGCGCTTCGTGGGCCCCACGCGGCAGGCGCCGCGGATCGCCGAGGTCGGCTTGCCCGGGGACGAGACGGCCGTCGAGCTCCGGCTCAAGCTCCTCGCCGACGCCGCGCTCCTCGGCTTCCCGAACGCCGGCAAGTCGTCGCTCCTGCGCAGCCTGTCGAACGCGAAGCCGAAGGTCGCCGACTATCCGTTCACGACGATCGCGCCGGTGCTGGGGACGGTCGAAGCGCCGGACGGACGCCAGCTCACCGTCGCCGACGTGCCCGGGCTCCTCGAGGGCGCCCACGAGGGAGTCGGGCTCGGCGACGAGTTCCTGGCCCACCTCGAGCGGGCACGCCTCCTCGTGCACGTGATCGAGGCGACCGAGGACGTCGAGCAGCGCTTTGCGACCATCGACCGGGAGCTCCGCGGTTACGGGGCCGGCCTGGCCGACCGGCCACAAATTGTCGTGCTGAGCAAGATCGATCTCGTGCCCGAGCCGCCACCGTTCGGCCTCGACGATCCGCGCGTGCGCGCCGTCTGCCCGGTCTCGGCCGTGACAGGGCAGGGAGTCGAGGAGCTCAAACGTTCGCTCTTCGAGTTCGTTCCCGAAAGTGCGCCGCCGCCCGCACCCAGCCAGGATCTCGCGGACTTTCTCGTCTACCGGCCGCGTCCTTCTCGTCGGCGACCGTTCCGTCTCTTTCGTACCGACGGTGGCTTCCGGGTCCGGGGCGACGCGACCGAGGACGAGCTTCGCGCCGCGGGCGTCAAGCCCGGGGACGCGGTGGAGTTCGAGTGACGGAAACGGGTCTCTTCGGCGGCGCCTTCGATCCGCCGCACAACGGCCACGTCGTCCTCGCCGAGACCGCGCTCGCCAGGTTCGAGCTCGAGCGGCTCCTCGTCCTCGTGGTGGCCGATCCGGGACACCGCGCTGTCGCGCTCGACTTCGACGCCCGCTTCAGGCTCGCCGAGCTCGCCTTCGGCGCGCTCCCCCGTACAGAGGTCGTCCGCGAGGAGCACCCCTTCACCGTGGACGCTGTCCGCGGCGGGCGCTTCGGCGCTGCGATCTTCCTGATCGGCGCCGACGAGTTCGCCTCCTTCCCGTCCTGGAAGGATCCGGACGGGGTGTTGCAGGAGGTGCGACTCGGCGTCGCGACCCGCCCGGGATTCCCACGGGAGCAGCTCGAGGCGGTTCTCGGCCGGCTCGAGCGGCCGGACCGGGTCGAGTTCTTCGAGATCCCGGCCACGCCTGTCTCGTCGAGCGAGACCAGGGCTCGCATCGCGGGTGGGGAGCCGATCGACGATCTCGTTCCTCCAGCAGTGGCGCGGGAAATCGACCTGATGGGGCTTTACCGGTGATACCCTGAATGCGTCCCGACCAGGAGTTTCTGACCAGCTGACGTCTCTCGAGCAAGCACGCCGAATCGCTCACCTCGCCCAGGAAAAGCTGGCGAGGGACGTGCTGATCCTCGACATGCGGCCGGTGTGTAGCTACACCGATTACTTCGTCGTCGCCACCGGCGGAAATCCCCGCCAGGCGAAGGGCATCTACGACGAGGTGCACGAGCGGTTGAAGAAAGAAGCGAAGCTGAGCCCGCGGAACGTACACGGCGCCGCCGACGCAACGTGGATCCTCGCGGACTACCTCGACGTCGTGCTCCACGTCTTTACGCCCGAGGCGCGGGCCTACTATCGCCTCGAGGAGCTGTGGGGCGACGTGCCGTCGGTCGAGCTCGCCGCCGCGAATTAGTGCCCCTCCAGGCCTTCGCTACACTGCGCGGCGCGGGGCCATAGCTCAGCTGGGAGAGCGTCTGGCTGGCAGCCAGAAGGTCACGGGTTCGAATCCCGTTGGCTCCACTGAACCGGTGCCGAGGTGAACCCGGAGCGTCCGCAGCGGCAGGCCGGCGCGAAGAGCGCTCCGCATTCTCGCTTGTCTGACCGTCAGCGCAGAACTATGTTCGCGCTGTGACGACGCACCCGGATCTTCCGGAGGCGGCCAGGGAACATGCGCCGGCGCCGAACCAACGGAAGTTCGTCTTAGCGGCGCTCGCCTCCTATGCGGCGGCCCTCCTCGGGATCATCGCGTTCAACGTCACGGTCGACCCGTTCGCCATCGCCGGAACGGGCCTCTTCTCCACGGCCGTGGAATCGGATCGGGGGGCGAAGCTGACCCTGATGGAAGAGCTGACCACCGGCCCCGAGATCCTGATCCTTGGCAGCTCCCGGGCACGGCTCGCGCAGCCCGATCAGCTGAAGAGGCTGACCGGCCACTCGGCCTTCAACGCCGCCGTCGGCGGCGGAACCGCGGCGGATGCCTGGGTCATGACGCGGTTCCTGAGCGACCGCTTTCCCAACCAGCAGCGGGGGTACCTGTGGTTCGTCGACCTCGGGGTCGCAACTAACGGCGTCAACCCGCAGCTTGCCGGAGATCGGCGGGCGCAGAGGTACCTGTCCGGCCGGCAGGGCCGGTTTGGTCTCGAGGACGTCGGGACCTATCTCAGCAGCAGCGCTTCGTCGGCCTCGTATCG
>JBDTRS010000051.1:0-13708 GCA_039931575.1 Gaiellaceae bacterium | reverse complement strand
GGGCCGACCCGTGCCCGCTGTACGACCCGGGCGTCGCCTACCGGGGCGCGCTCGAGGTCAACCGCGGAGCTTTCGCACGCTGGGGCGTGGTGCCGGGCGACCGGCTCCGCATAACCTCTCGGTAGCTAACCGCAGTCCGATGAGGAGGAATGACATGAGCAAGGCGGGCTATCAGGTGACTCACATCGAGCACATCCCCGAACCGGAAGGCGAGAAGGAGCCCAACGACCCGGACTGGCACGCGATCCGGATCCATTTCGGGATCCAGTCCTTCGGCGTGAACGCGTACTCGGCAACCCAGGAAGGATCAATCGTCAGCGAGCACGACGAGGTCGAGCACAGCGGCACGAGCCATGAGGAGCTCTACTTCGTCTCGAAGGGACGAGCGACGTTCACCATCGACGGTGAGTCCGTCGAGGCCCCGGAGGGGACCTTCGTGTACGTGCCCGACCCGGCGTCGATCCGCTCCGCGGTGGCTCACGAAGTCGGAACCACGATCCTCTGCTTCGGAGGAACCCCGGGCCAGGCATTCGCCGTCTCTCCGTGGGAGCAGAAGTACGATCCGGCCGCCACTCGGTGAGCTGGAGCACGACCTTCCCGCTCAAGGGCGCGGGCGGAGAGCCGGTCGACCTCTGGCGGACGATCGTCTCGCACGGGGTCGCCGACCTCCCGCCGAACCGGATCGACGAGGACGCGCGCAGGCTCGAGACGACCCTCGCGCTGCCGCGCGGGAAGCCACAGACCGTGCTCGTCCGGGAAGGCCGCGGACGCACCGGCTTCCTGGAGGCGAGCGGCAACGAAGCGCAGGCGAAGCCTCTCCTCACGGCCGTCGAGCACGTCCTCCGGCTCGACGAGGACCTCTCCGAGTTCTACGCGCTCGCGCGTGAGGATCCCGATCTCTCCTGGGTCGAGGGCGGCTCCGGGCGGCTCATGCGGAGCCAGACGGTGTTCGAGGACGTCGTCAAGACGATCTGCACGACCAACTGTGCCTGGTCCGGAACCGTGCGGATGGTGAACGCGGTCGTCGAGCACCTGGGAGAGCCGGCCTCCGGAGCGCCGCGCGAGGGACCCTACGGCCGCGCCTTCCCCACTCCCGCGGCGATGGCCGCGGCACCGGAAGACTTCTATCGCCATGTCGCCCGGGCGGGCTACCGCGACGCCTATCTCAGATCGCTCTCCGAGTCGGTCGCCTCGGGCGAGGTCGACCTCGAGGAGCTCGGGCACGCAAGCCCGGAGGAGCTGCCGGACGACGAGGTCGCCGCCCGGCTCCTTGCGCTCCCGGGCGTCGGGCCGTACGCGGCCGCGCACGTGATGCTGCTCGTCGGCCGCTACTCGCGGCTCGTCCTCGACTCGTGGACGCGCCCGAAGTTCGCGAGCCTCAACGGAGGCAAGCCTGTGAAGGACGCTGCGATCGAGCGGCGTTTCCGCGGCTACGGCCGCTATGCAGGCCTGGCGTTCTGGCTCTTCCTCACCCGTGACTGGGTCGCCGAGCCCGTATAGGGAGGGCGCGCGGCGGGCGGCGGCGATCGCGCCTGCCGTTTTCGTCTTCGGAGTCTCGTTCGGGCTCCTCGCGCAGACCGCGGGCATGGGCGCTCTCGCCTCGATCGTCATGTCGGCGACGACCTTTGCCGGCTCGGCGCAGTTCGCAGCTCTCTCCGTCCTGGGCTCGGCCGGAGGAATCGCTGCCGCCGCGACAGCGGCGATCCTCCTGAACGCGCGCTACGTGCCCATCGGAATCTCCGTGGCGCCCGTCATCGAGGGCAGCCTCTGGCGCCGGCTCCTCGAAGCACAGCTCGTCGTCGACGAGTCGTGGGCCTTCTCGCGGCGGCGCGACGGCACGTATGACCGCGGCGTGCTCCTCGGCGCAGGCCTCGTCCTGTACGCCTCATGGAACGGAGGGACGGCCGTCGGGGCCTTCGGCGGAGAGGCGCTCGGCGATCCCGAGGTACTCGGGCTCGACGGCGCGTTCGCGGCGCTCTTCCTGGCCCTGCTGGTCCCCCAGGTGCGCTCCCGCCGCGCCCTCGCCGCCGCGCTTCTCGGTGCAGCGATCGCATTCGTCCTCATTCCCTTCTCGTCCCCGGGCGTGCCGATCATCGCCGCGAGCGCAGCCTGCCTCGTCGGCTGGAGGCGCGCATGAGCTCGACCTGGGTGGTCGTCTCGGTCGTCGGTGCGGCGACTGTCGCCTTCAAGGGGCTCGGGCCGGTCGTGCTCGGAGGCCGCAGCCTCCCCCCTGCCCTGGGCGGAATCGTCTCGATGCTGGCCCCTGCTCTCCTCGCCGCGCTCGTGGTCACGCAGACGGTCGGGGGAGCGCGGGAGCTCGTGTTCGACGAGCGCCTCCTGGGCCTGGGCGCGGCCGTCGTCGCGATCGTGCTCCGCGCGCCTCTTCTCGTGGTCGTGGTCGTCGCGGCGGCGGTAACGGCCGCCGCACGTGCCTTCTAGCCGGTTGACAAGAGCCCGTCTTCGGAAAAGACTTCCGGGCCAAGGGAGAGGGGAGCCGGCGCCGGGCCCTCCGCAGGCGCGCTCAGGATGGGCTCGGGAGAGCGCTCGACACGGCGCTCCGCTCCGCGACGACACAGGAGGTGGGTATGAAAACCCTGTTCCGACTACTCGCGCTCGGTCTGCTCGCCGCTGGGGTGCTCGCGTTGCCACTTGCGGCCCAGGCCGGCCATAGAACCGATCCGCGCACGGCGAATATTCATCCGCTCGGCCACATAGAGGAGCCCGCAAGCCTGCTCAACCCAGCCGTTGGCAACCCCGACATCCATACGGACATCGCCTTCTGGGGCAAACTGGCGATCCAGGGGAACTGGGACGGCTTCAACATCCGGAACATCTCCGCGCCCGGGAACCCGAAGCAGATCTCCCGCACGTTCTGTGACGGGAACCAGGGCGACGTCGTCGTCTGGGAGAACATCGTCGTCCGCTCGTGGAACTCGAATGCTTCCGGCACGACCATGTGCGACGGCCAGCCGGTGCCGGCCGGATTCGAGGGGCTGCACGTCTTCGACATCAGCGACCTCAGCGACCCGGTACTGGTCGCCTCGGTCGACCTTCTCTGCGGCTCGCACACGGCAACAGGCGTCCCCGATCTCGCCAACGATCGGCTGCTCATCTACAACAGCGCGTCCAGCGCGGCGTGCCCGGGGATCGATATCGTCGAGGTGCCGCTGGAGGACCCGGCGAGCTCGCACCTCATCCGCTCCGAGCCGTCCGGCCGTAGCTGCCATGACACCGGCGTGATCCTCGGCGATGCCATGTTGGCGGGCTGTGCCGGCGGGAACGGCTTCACGGTGTGGAGCCTCGGCGGCGCGAGCGGGGGCACGCTCGAGGACCCGGCGATGCTCTACTCGCGGACCGTGCCCGGCGTGACGATCGGGCATTCCGCCGCCTTCACGTGGGACGGCGAGGTCTTCATTTTCGGCCACGAGCCCGGAGGCGGCGTCGCCGCTCAGTGCGAGGCCACCGATCCTCCGTCCGACCGGACGTATTCCTTCGTCGACTCGAGGACGGGAGTCGACGTCGGTAGCTGGACACTGCCGCGGACGCAGTCCTCCACGGAGAACTGCACGCTCCACAACCTCAACGTGGTGCCGCTACGGAGCGGGAAATACGTGCTCGTGCACGGCAGCTACCAGTCCGGGACGAGCATCGTCGATTTCACCGATCCGATGAACGCGGTCGAGCTCGGCTGGAGCGACCCGCCTCCGGTCGTGCCAACCGACCTCGCCGGAGCATGGTCCTCGTACTGGTACAACGGCTTCATCTACGAGACGAACATCTCCGAGGGCCTGAACATCTTCAACTACAGCGGCAGCGAGACGGCCGGCGCGATGAAGCTCGGCCACCTCAACCCGCAGACGCAGGAGTTCACCATCGGCTAGACGATCCGGCTCGTTGGGAAGCAGGGGACGGCCTCCGGGCCGTCCCCTGCTCCTCCGGATGGACGCCCACGTGCGTATGTCACCGCCGGGGCTTGCGCCCTGGGCTAGCGGAGCGAACGGTTGGGCGCGGTCGAGTCGGGTAAGAAGTTCCCGCTCTGTGAGCGCACCCCACCAGGTTGAAAGAGATCACTAGCCGCCCTCGTTCTCGTCGATCGAGCACCTCACCCGAACGAAGGAGAATCAAGCCTGGCGGTCAGCACTATGCAACCGACTGCTCGGAGCCAGACGTTGAGCTCATCGTCGAGCCGATCCTTCTCTACACCGTTCCCGAGCCCACAAGCCGGTAGCCGACGCCCCAGACGTTGAGCACGTAGGCCGTCTCGGCCGAGCGGTTGAGCTTGCGGCGCAGGCGGCTCGCGTGCGAGTCGAGGGTGCGCGTGCGGCCGAGCGAGCGAAACCCCCACACGTCGCGAAGCAGGTCGTCCTTCTTGAACACCCGCTCGGGATCCTCGGCGAGCGCGACGAGGAGCTCGTATTCCTTCGCCGAGAGGTGCACGGCCTCACCGCCGACGGTGACGAGGCGGGCGGCGAGGTCGATCTCGAGGTCGCGCACCGTGAGACGTGCGTGGCGGGGGCCCTCAGAGCGGCGGAGGACGGCCCGCATACGGGCGACGTCGACGAGCTCGTCGTAGACGAACGGCTTCGCGACGTAGTCGTCGCAGCCGCGGGCGAACCCCCGCACGCGGTCGACGGGGTCGCTGCGCGCGCTGACCATGATCACCGGGACGTCGCGGTCCCAGGCGCGGCCCGGCTCCCCCTCGCGCAGGCGACTGCAGAGCTCGAACCCGGAGCCGTCGGGCAAAACCGCGTCGAGGAGAACGAGCTGCGGCCGCGCCTGCTCGACGAGCTCGAGCGCCGCCGTGCACCGGTCGGTCGAGAGGACCTCGAATCCGTCGTCGGCGAGTTGCTGCTCCAAGTAGGCCCGCACCGGACTCTCGTGCTCGACCACCAGAACCGTCCCCCCAACCATGGCGCCGACGGTACTAACGCGACTAGGAAGCGGCTAGATGTCCTTTGGGGAAGAAGCGCAACAGATCCTCGACAGGCGTATACACAGTCGTCCTGAACTGGCTTGTACCAAGGGGCCCAAGGTGTAATCATCGACGGTCGGGATGAGGTTGCGGCTGATCGGGGTGGCGCTTGTAATTCTCCTGGCCCTGGTCTTGGGCGCGGTCCTGCTGCGCGCGAGAGATTCGGGCCAAAACGGTCGCGCCGCGCAGGAACCTGCTGGCGCGGGGGTCCGCGAAAGCGCGGAAGAAGCCGAGGCGGAGGGCGGCGCGCGGGCCGGTGCCGAGGAAGCGCAGGAGGAGGCGGAATTGACCGCCGAGCGTCTGGAGGCGCTGGCCGCGGCGAAGGCCAGCGGCAAGTTCGGCGGGAAGGTGGCTGCGACAACGAATCCCGCAAGCGGATGGGTGGGATCGCGAATCCTCAACGCGACTGCCGACGATTGGGAGCCGGCCGTCGCAACCGATCTCAAGGCGCCCTACGTGTACATGCTGACGACCCGCTACGGAGTGCGAGAGTGCGGCAGCCATTGTCCGACCCCGTATATCCCGCTCACGGTCTCCCGTGACGGCGGCGCGACGTGGAGCGCCCAGAGACCGCTTTGCGAGTGCCTACGATCGAAGGCTCAGTACGACCCGATCATCGAGGTCGTGCCGAACACGGGGGCCGTCTACTCGGTGTTCCTGAATTGGGACCGGCACAACGGCTTTTCAACCGTGTTCTCGAAATCGAGCGACCACGGCGCGACCTGGTCGGAGCCGGTCCATGTCTACGGACTCGTCTCGTGGACGGACAAGCCCGAACTGGCCACCAGCGCGTCTGGAAAGGACATCTACGTTTCCTGGAACGGCCCCCAGGGCGGCGATCTCTACGTCGGGCAGTCCCACGACTACGGCGCGACGTGGACGCAGCAGAAGTTGAGCGACACGAAGCGCTACTACTACGCGTACGACGCTCGCGTGCTCTCCGACGGGACGGTCGTTTTCTCGGAGAGCAGCATCGTCTACTCCGGCTTGAGGAACGTGAGCGGCGAGGTCTGGCACCACGCCGTCATCTCGCGAGATCGAGGCTCGACGTGGCAGGACATCATCGTGGCGAAGGTGCCGCAGGGCGAGTTCTGCGTTGCGGCCGGTTGCGGCCCCGACTTCTACGCCGGCCAGACATCCGTCGTCTCCGACGCGGCGGGGCACCTCGTGTTCGCCTACGAAGGTCCGACCACGGAAGGCGGTCCGCAGCGGGTCTACGTGTCGACCTCAGCCAACGCGGGTCGAACCTGGACGGCGGGCGTGCCGCTCTCGGTTGCCGGTGAGAACGCGACCCAGCCACGGCTCGCTTCCTCCGGCGGCGGGAACGCGCGTATCTGGTACATGCAGACGTCGGGTGGTGACAACCCCGATGCGTGGAATGTCTGGTACAGAAGCTCCTCGACCGGAGGGCGCACATGGTCGTCGCCCGTGAAGATCAGCGATGCCCCTGCCGGCGCGGCCGGATACGTCAACGCCAACGGCTTCGCCGAGGTGTACGGAGATTACGGCGAGATCGACGTGACCAATACCGGCAAGACGATCGCCGTCTGGGGCGAGGGGTTCAGCTACACCGGGCCCGGCGGCACCTGGTACAACCTCCAACGCTGAGGCCGTAGGCGACTAGAGGCGGCCGGAGCGGATGACGCCCCAGGCGAGCCACATTCCGAGGATCGTCGAGAGGCTGAAGCCGACGACCGAGAACACGTGAACGCCGAGGACGTGCGGCCCGGCATCGGCAAAGACACCGAGTAACGCCGACCCGATAACCCCGGTGCCGGCCACGATGGCGATCACAAGCCGGTTGGCCACCTTGTCGATCTGGTGGAAGAAGTCGTCGAGCCCCTCGTGGCGAAAACCGACTTCGATCTGGCCGTCGCGTACCTCCTCGAGGATGTCGTGCGCCTGGTAGGGCATGTCGCGGAAGATCGAGGCCAGGTTGCGCACCTCGTGCCCTGCCCGGCGGGCGACCCGCTGCGGCGTAAAGCGCTCGATCATGAGCTCGCGCGCGTAGGGCTTCGCGATGTCGAAGACGTTGAAGTCGGGGTAGACCTCCATGCCGACCGAGCCGAGCGTGGCGATCGCCCGGTCGAGAAGGACGAAGCGCGTCGGCAGCTGCAGATGCATGCGGTAGATCAGGGCGAACGCCTCGCGGATGAGCTGGATCGGGTCGATCTCCGAGAGGCTCGCGCCGTAGTAGCGGTAATAGACGTCCCGCAGCTCGGCGACGAACTCCTCTTCCTGCTCCTTCGGATAACGGACGCCGAGGGCGGCGAGCCGCGCAGGAAGCGCCTCGATTCGCTCGTTGACGGCATCGATGAAGAGGCCGGTCAGCCTCGACATGTCCTCGTCGGTCAGCTTCCCGACCATGCCGAAGTCGATCAGGCCGATCTGCTCGGTCTGCTCGAGCACCATGATGTTGGCCGGGTGCGGGTCCGCGTGGAAGAACCCGTGCCTGAAGATCATGTGCATCCACGCCTCGGCGATCAGATACGAAATCCGCCGGCGCTCCTCGAGCGTGTAGGCGCTCACATCGAGGTCGCGGAGCTGCACGCCCTCGAGGAGCTCGAGCGTGAGCACCCGTGACCGCGAGTAGCTCCAGAACACCTTCGGAACGCGGACATGCGGATGCCCCGCGAAGTTGCGGTGGAACTGCTCGGCGTTCCGAGCCTCCATGCGGTAGTCGAGCTCCTGGCGGATCGTCCGCGCGAACTCGTCCACGAGCGAGACGGCGTCGATGAACTCGAGCGCCTTCACCCGCTCGCGTACGAGCCGCGCCGCCTGGTACATGAGCTCGAGGTCGGCCTCGATCTGGCGCGGAGCCTCGGGTCGCTGCACCTTCACCGCCACGCGGCGTCCGTTCGGCAGGACGGCGCGGTGGACCTGGCCGATCGACGCAGCCGCGATCGGCGTCTCGTCGAACTCGGTGAAAAGCTGCTCGACCGAGAGCCCGAGCTCCGCCGCGATCACCTGCTCCACCTGCGCATACGGGAAAGGAGTGACGTCGTCCTGGAGCGCCTTGAGCTCGAAGACGATGTCCGGCGGGACGACATCGGGCCTCGTCGAGAGCAGCTGGCCGAACTTGACGAAGGTCGGGCCGAGCTCGTCGAGCATCTGGCGCACGCGCAGGCCGCGCGTGGAGCCGTCCGACGAGGGGTCGATCTCCCTGGAGCGTCGCGAGCGAATCCCCGGCGGCCGGTGGGTGTCGAAGAAGTAGCCGAAGCCGTGCTTCGCGGCGACCTGCGAGATCTCGGAGAGGCGGCCGAGCTGGCGGACAGCCGGCCTGGAGCTCATTGCTCCCGCTTCTCGAGGAGACGCAGCCGGTGCTCGAGCTGGGCGAGGCGGAGCTCGAGCTCCTCGTACTCGCGCCGGGTGATCAAGCCGAGCTCCCGGAAGAGCGTCGTCAGCGTCGTTCCCGCGCGCTCGCTCATCCGGACGGCGTCGCCGCGCCAGCGGCCCATAACGTCGTCCACGAGGTCGCGGGCGTCGTCGCCGGTGATCTTGCCCTTAGTGGTGAGCTCGTGGACGAGCTCGTCCGCGCGCTCCTTGGTCAGCGCGACGGCGCCCACGCCGGCGAGCACGACCTCCTCGAGCAGGCCGCGAAACGAGCGCGAGGAGTTGCTATCTGGCTCGACCATGCGGCCTCGCCCTCCGGCGCTTGCGCCTGGCCTCGCGCCTCTCCGCGGCCGAGGTCCCCTCGCCGTCGCCTGCTAGCGGGCCGACGGGCACGAGCGGCGCCTCCTCCTGCTTGACCGGCGCCGCGGGCTCCTCCGGTGCAGCGCCCTCCGGCGGCTTCAACGCGTCGAGCTTCTCCTTGAGCCCCGCCGACTTGCGCTTGGCGAACTCGGGCTCGCGCTCCTTCAGGACGACGAGGAGCGGCGTGGCGATGAAGATGGTCGAGTACGCGCCCGAAAGGATCCCGACAAGAAGCGCGAACGCGAAGTCCTTGAGGGTTTCGCCGCCGAAGACGAGCAGCGCGCTGACCGGCAGGAGGGTGATGAACGTCGTCGCCAGGGAACGGCGGATCGTCTCCCAGAGCGACTGGTTCGCAATCGCGGCGAAGCTCGAGCGCCGCATGAGCGGGATGTTCTCGCGCACGCGGTCGAAGATGATGATCGTGTCGTAGATCGAGTAGCCGAGGATCGTGAGCACCGCCGCCACGGTCGAGGTCGTCAACTCCCGCTGCATCAGCGAGTAGATCCCCAGCGTGATGAAGATGTCGTGGACGAGGGCGACGAGCACGGGCACGGCGAACTTGAACTCGAACCTGAGCGTCACGTAGATGACGATCAGCGCGAGCGAGACGAAGATCGCGACGATCGCGCTCTTCAGGATCTGGCGGCTGAAGCTCGCCGAGACGTTTTTGACGCCGATCGAGGTCGCGGCGAGGTCGGTGCGGAGCGCGTCGCTCAGGTTGTTCTGCGCCTGCTGGCCAAGCGACTCGGTGCGCACCTGGAACTGCTTGTAGGCACCGTTCGTGACCGGGCCGCGGCCTTGGATGATCGCGTCCGAGATCCCGAGCTTCGAAGTCCGAGCGCGCACGTCCTGGATCTGGTGCGCCTGGGGAGTCTTGAACGAGAACTGGCTCCCGCCCTTGAAGTCGATGCCGAGGTTGAGGCCCTGGAAGGCGAGAGAGCCGATGCCGACGAGGAGGATGATCCCCGAGCCGACGACCCAGATACGTGTCTTCCCGATGAAGTCGATCCGCTGCCAGGCGGGGATCTTCTGCCCGCTTGCGCCCATAAAAGCCGGGTTGTTGAACCAGCGGAAGCCTCCGAGGAGGCCGAGCAGCGCGCGGGTCGCCCCGACGGCTGTGACCATCGAGATCAGCGTTCCGAGCATCAGCATGAGGGCGAAGCCCTTCACGCCGCCGGTCGCCACGGCGAAGAGGACGAACGCGGTGATCACCGTCACGACGTTCGCATCCACGATCGTGTTGAAGCCCTTGCGGTAGCCGCCGGCGATCGCGGCCCGGACCGATTTGCCCGCGCGCACCTCTTCCTTGATGCGCTCGAAGATGACCACGTTCGCGTCGGCGGCGACGCCGATCGTGAGGACGAGGCCCGCGAAGCCCGGCAGCGTCATCGTCACGTTGAAGATGAGGAGCGCCCCGTAGAGGAGCACGCCGTAGATGCCGAGCCCGACGATCGCGATCACGCCGAGGAAGCGGTAGAGGAGGAGGAGGAAGAACGCGACCGCGAACAGGCCGCCGATGCCTGCGATCAGCGCCTGGTGCAACGAGTCCTCGCCCAACGTCGCCGAGATGTCGGTCCGCTCGACCTGGACGAACTCGACCGGCAGCGCGCCGGTCTGGAGAACGAGAGCGAGGTCCTTGGCCTCCTGGATCGAGTCGAGCCCCGTGATCTCGGCGCGGCCACCGGAGATGCCGTCACGGAGAGAGGGGTCGTCGAAGTCGATCGACGGAAACGAGCGGATCTCTCGGTCGAGCACGATCGCGAAGCTCTGTTTGAACAAATCGCGCTGGTCGCCATTGGCCCCTGCGAGGTTCGCCTGGGTGAGACCCCGCTGGGAGAGGTCGCGCGTGATCTCGTGGAACTTGTCCCCGCCCTTGCCCGTGAACTCGAGGAGGACGACCGCCTGATTCCCCTGGCCGAAGTCCTGCCGCGTGCCGTCCCCGTTGAGGTCGCTGCCGGTCAGCTCCGGGATCGGGTTCGTCTTGTTCGTCGGCTGGTACTTGAACAAGTAGTAGTACGTTCGCGTCGGCACGCCCACGCCAGGGCATACCGTCGCGCTCGTTCCGCAGGTGAGGATGATCCGCCCCTGCGGGACCGCGTAGAAGGTCGATCCCTCGGGCTGCTCGCCCCCGAACTGGAGGAGGATCTGCTCCTTCGTGTCGGTGGGCCCGGCGAGGCGCTCCTTCTTCGCCGAATAGAGGTACCACTGGGTGGGCGTCCCCTTTTCGGCAAGCGTCTGCTGGCTCGACAGGAGCGGCAAGAGCTTCGGCGACCCGGTGACCTGCCCGTTGGCGCCCGCCGTCGGCGGCAGCGCGTCGCCCTGGAGGTCGAAGAACTGCAGCTGCGCCGTCTGGCCGATGATCTGGGCCGCGCGCCCCGCGTCGTGCACGCCCGCAAGCTCGACCGCAATCTGATTTGTCCCCTGGCGGGTGATGACCGGCTCGGAGACACCGATCTTGTCGATCCGCTGCCGCATGATCTCGATCGAGCGGTCGAGATCCTCCTTCGTGATCTCCCGCCCCTTCGGGGCTTTCGCCTGGAGGACGACCTCGAGGCCGCCCTGCAAGTCGAGGCCCAGGGTGGGCGATCGGAAGAGCGCCAAGACGACGACGCCGCCCACGGCGGCGAAGATGGCTGCAAGGATGAGGAGGTACCGGCGCACGTGCGAGGGAGCCGCTCAGCTCCTGGCTGCGTCCCGCTCCTCGGCGGTCAGGGGCTCCTCGGCGGTCAGGGGCTCGCCGCTCTCCTCCAACTCGGCCGCCTCCGCCCCCTCGGCCGCTTCGAGCCGCTCGAGCTCTTCCGGGGGGACGATGCTAGCAATCGCTCGCCTGGCGACGGCGATGCGAACGTCCTCGTCGATCTCGAGCATGACCCGCTCCGCGTCGAGCTCGACGACCTCGCCGTAGATCCCGCCCGCGGTTACGACCTCGTCGCCCGGCTTGAGGCCGCCGAGCATGTCCGCGTGCTTCCGCTGCTGCTGGCGCTGAGGGCGGATCAGCAGGAAGTACATGCCTCCGAACATCGCAAGAAGAAGGACTAGAAAACCACCACTCACGGAGAAACCTCCTCGCCTGGCACGGCGGCTCCCGACTCGAGGCGGTCGAGCGCAGCGGCCTTGTAGGCGCCGAGCTCGCCCCGCTCGATCGCAGCCCGCGCTCCGGCGGTCAAGTCGAGCAGAAATCTGACGTTGTGCTCGGACAAAAGTATCAAGCCCAGCAGTTCTTGTTGGTTGACGAGGTGCCGCAGGTAGGCTCGGGTGAACCGGCGGCAGGCCGAGCACGGACAATCCTCGTCCAACGGCCGTTGGTCGCGGGCGAAACGAGCGTTCTTCAGGTTGAGGCGCCCTTCCCAGGTCAGCGCCGAGCCGGTGCGCCCGAGGCGAGTCGGAAGCACGCAGTCGAACATGTCGACTCCGCGCTCGACGACTTCGAGGATCCCGGCCGGGTCGCCGATTCCCATGAAGTAGCGGGGGCGCTCGCCCGGTAGGAGGGGCGCGGCCCAGGAGAGGGTCTCGAGCATGAGCGCGCGGTCCTCCCCCACGCTCAGTCCGCCGAGCGCATGCCCGTCGAAGCCGAGCGCCGCGATCTCCTCGGTCGAGCGTCGGCGCAGCTCGGAGTCCGTGCCGCCCTGGGTGATGCCGAAGAGGAGCTGGCCGGGGGCGCGGGGGGCGGCGAGCTGCCTTTCCGCCCAGCGCGTCGTGAGCGCCGTCGCGGTTTCGAGCCCCTCTCTCGGGATGTCCGCCGGGGGGCAGACGTCGAGGCACATGGCCACGTCGGACCCGAGACGGCGTTGGATGTCCGCGACGAGCTCCGGCGTGAAGCGCGCCGGCTGCCCGTCGTAGACGGAGTTGAAGGTGACCCCCTCGTCGTCGACGGCGGCGATCGTGTCGCGGAGCGAGAAGACCTGGAAGCCCCCCGAATCGGTGAGGATGGGGCCGTCCCAGCCCATGAAGCTGTGCAGTCCGCCAAGGCTTTCGACCAGCTCCTCGCCCGGGCGAAAGTGCAGGTGGTAGGTGTTGCCGAGGAGGATCGTCGTCCCGATCTCGCGCAAGCGCTCGGGGTCGAGGCCCTTGACGGTTCCCTTCGTCCCCACGGGCATGAAGGCCGGGGTTGGCACTGCCCCGTGAGCTGTGTGGAGGACGCCCGCGCGCGCCTCGCCGTCGGCGGCGATCACGTCGAAGCTCATCGAGTACGTCCTCGCTCTCGGCTCAATGCGCGCGCCATGCGCGCATCTTTCCCGCCTATGCTTAATCCGGGAGGAGGCAAGGGGTGGCCCCTCATCGGATCAGCATCGCGTCGCCGAACGAATAGAAGCGGTACCGCTCCTCGATCGCGAGCCGGTACAGCCGCCTGGTCTCCTCGACCCCGGCGAAGGCCATCACGAGCGCGAGGAGTGACGAGCGCGGCAGATGGAAGTTCGTCACGAGCGCGTCGACGCGCTGGAAGTCGAACCCCGGGGTCACGAAGAGACCCGTCCGCCCGGCTAGCGGAGCCCCGCGCGCCAGGGACTCGAGCACCCTCACGGTCGTCGTCCCGACCGCCGTCACATGAGGCGTTACCTCGATCCGTTCCCACGCCGGCGCTGCCACCTCATAGCGCTCGGTGTGGATCCGATGGTCTTCGAGAGACTCGGCCGTAAGGGGCCTGAACGTGTCCAGCCCGACGTGCAGCGTCACGCGCTCCACGTCGAGCTCGGCGAGGAGCTCGGGCGTGAAATGCAGCCCGGCCGTCGGCGCGGCGGCCGACCCGGCCTCTCTCGCGTACACCGTCTGGTACCTCTCCGGATCCGCCAGAGACTCCGTGATGTACGGCGGGAGAGGCGCTTCACCCGCCGGCTCGCCGCTCAGGCGCACGCGCCAGCGTCCCTCGCCGAGGTCCTCGAGGAGCTCGACCGGGCCCAGGCTCGTCCCGGCCTTGAGGCGCCGGCTCGGACGCGCGAGCGCTTCCCACGTCTCCCCTTCGAGACGCTCCAGGAGCAGGATCTCCGCCTGTCCGCCGGTCGGCCGGCGGAGGAGAAGCCTGGCCGGCACGACCCGCGTGTCGTT